>VGTA01000130.1 GCA_016874875.1 Deltaproteobacteria bacterium
GGGCGTCAGGTGCGTGCATGGCGACTCTTGGAGGTCAGGGGGGGCGCGGCGCGGCGCGCGACTCTACACCAAGCCGGGGCTTTAACATAGCGCGCCGCTCCTCGCGCCGGCGGCGGGCGGGCTTGCGCGCCCGCGCAAAGAGTGTCATAGGTGTGTCCCCGCCACGCCTCGCCGGAGCGCGCCCGACCCCACGATGAGCACTCCCCCCGCCCTCCCCCGCTGCCCCTCCGAGGCCGAGCTCGCGCAGACGCTGCGCCGCTGGGAGGAGGAGGCGCACGCCTTCACGGCGGACGTGGGGGACCTCGTGGACGACGTGGAGCTCTACGTGCGCCACTCGGCGCTGCGGGGCTGGCGCTTTGAGGCGCAGCAGCTCCACCCCCTCGCGCCCCCCCCGCAGGGCGAGTGCTACATGCGCCTCTTTCGGGGCGGGCACACGGTGTGGGGGCGGTTCCCGCTCGCCCCCAAGCAGTGGCGCCTCGGCGCGCAGGAGCTGCTGCGCGCCTTCCCCAAGACCTCCGTGGGCTTCTACCGCCCCCCCCCGCCGCGCCACCTGCACCCGCGCCCCACCTCCTTTGACCCGCGTCTGCACGAGCAGCTCGGCGACCCCCTGCGCCTGCAGCGCGTCGCCTACGCCCTCAGCGACAACACCTGGCACGAGGGCGAGCGCTTTGAGGGCATGCAGCGCGCGGAGGGGCGCCTCGCGCTGCACGTCCACCACCGCCTCGTGTGCAACCTGCAGGGCCTCGTGAGCGACTCCAAGGTCACGCTCGAGGCCTCGGTCCGCATCAACCAGTGCTTTGAGGACACGCGGCAGGCGCTCTTCTGCCCTGGCTCGTTTCTGCCCTGGGCGCTCACGGGCGCCACGCTCTGGCGCAAGCGCGCCGCCCACCTCGCTGCGCCCCCGCTGACGGCGGGGTACCGCGACGTGATTCTGCACCCGCGCCTCCTCGAGAAGCTCCTGCGCGCGCGCCTGCCGCTGGTGTGCACGCACAAGCACTTTGAGCCCAACGCGCAGGTGGGCAACCCCGCCCTCACCCTCACCCACGAGCCCAAGGCCGACGGCATGGTGGAGAGCGCGCCGTTCGACGACCTCGGGCGCCCGCGGGAGGCCACGGCCATGATCGCGCAGGGGGCGCTCGCGGCGCCCTTCTCCATCGACCCGCTCTGCGCGGAGTGGTCGCCGCAGGGGCTGCGCCCGCGCCTCACCAACTTCTTTATCCGCCCCGGCGCCGTCTCCCACGCCGAGCTGCTCCAGCGCGCGGCGCACACCATCCAGGTGGAGAACGCGCTCCTAGAGCCCGCCAGCGACCTCGGCCCCAACGCCTTCACCCTGCGCCTCACCGAGGCGCTCACCACCGACGGCCAGCTCGTGCCGCCGAGTCGCTACCGCCTCTCGGGCACCATCGCGAGCACGGCGGAGGGCCCGGGGCTGCTCGAGTCGATGGAGCTGAGTCGCGAGGTCATCGACACGGGCTCGGCGCTGCTGCCGTTCGTGCGCTGCGCCCTATACCTGCACCCCGCCTGAGCGCGCCGCCCCTCAGCCGCCCACGGGCCCGAGGGCGCGGGTGGTGGGGAGGCCGAAGTGGTCAAAGCGCACCTCAAAGACCGGCAAGCCGCGGGCGAGGCGCGCGAGGGTGAGGGCGCCCTGCGCGGCGGCGAGGCGCTCCATCTCGGCGAGGAGCTTGCGCTCGCGCGCGCGGCGCGTGAGCCCCTCGGCCGCGAGGAAGGAGGCGAGCTCGGCGCGCGCGTGGCTGCTCACCTGCGGGTGGTTGATAAAGACCTGCTGCCCCGCCACCTGCGGCGAGATGAGCGGCACGCGCGTCCAGCTCTTGACCGGCTCCTCCACCACCACGCTCAGCACCGCGCGCTCCGAGTGCTCGCCCCCCAGAATCACCCACTCGAGCTCCAGCGCCCCCGACCAGCGCAGGGCGTGGAAGGCGCGCAGGAAGGCGCGCGCGAGGGCTGGGCGCACCTCGTAGTCGGGGGTGGTCATCACGAAGCGCAGGTGGCCGCAGCCCATGCTCTGCGGGTCCACGAGCAGCTCGAGCAGGTCCTCGCGGGCGGCGAGCGGGGGGCGGCGGAGCCACTCGCGCCACGCGCTCGCCCCCTCCACCTCCGCCGCCAGCGGCCCGAGCCGCGGGTGGGCGCGGAGGGCGGCGAGGAGGTGGTCGGTGGCGTGGGTGTCGCTGTGCATGTAGCAGCGCCCAAAGACGTCGTTGAAGCGGATGAGCAGGCGCCGCACGTCCTCCTCGTCGAGGACGCGCCCGTTGACGCGCTCGAGGGCCGTGAGCGCCACGAGCAGCTCCCCGGCGTCGCCCCCCGGCGTGCCGATCACGGCGTTGTCCTCCCGCCCGTCCACGCAGCTGCGCTTGCCGTGGAGCGAGAGCGCGGCGAGCTTCATCCACCGAATCGCGGTGGGGTCGCCCACGTGCGCCTCCACGTCGGCGAGGGTGAGGTCCTCGTGGGGCGTGACCACCAGCGGGCGCCCGTCGCGCCCGAGGCCGTGGGGGAGGGGGCAGAGGGTGGGGCGGTAGGTGTGGGCGTCGCGGAGGGTGCAGAAGCCGCGCTGGCGCCACGCGCGCATGCCCCCGTCGAGCACCGCCACGTGCCGCATGCCCAGCGTCTCCAAGAAGCGCGCCGCCACCGCGGCGCGCTCGTCGCGGTTGGAGATGAGCACCACGCAGGTGTCGAGGGCGAGCACCTGCGGAATCTCCGCGATGCGGCTGAGGGGGTGGTGGGTGACGGCGGGGATGTGCCCGAGGGGGCCGGTGAGCTCGTGGGCGTCGCGGATGTCGATCATGCGCACCGCCCGCCCACGCTCCGCCACGAACTCCACCGGCAGGCGCGGCACCCCCGCCGCGTCCCGCTCAAGGGCGGCGCGCCACGCCACGAGGTTGACCCGCAGGGCGTCCTCTAGGGCGCTGAGCGCCTGCGCGTCGAGGGTGAGGGGGGCGCTCGGGGTGTCGTGGGTCCAGTCCTCGTTGGGCGTGAGCGCGGGGGTGAGGCGCGCGGCGAGGCGATTCTGGGCGGGGCGATTCTGGGCTGTCATCTTGGTCCCTCTCTGCGCTGCGCGCCCGACCGCGGGCGATCACAGCGGCGGTGATCCTGCGACGTCGATGGACGGTGGCATTGACCGACTATAGAGAATGAAAGAGCACATTCGTGAGCTCATAAAAAACAATAATAAAAAATAAAAAATAAACATAACCTTCGGTAAGGGTTGATTAGCGAACCATAGGCGTTTTGATTTATTCATAATTGACGGGGCGCTAGCTTTGGGCGCATGATAGAGCCGCGCGCGGCCCTGAGCGGGTCTGCGTGAGCACTGAACAAAAGAGCGCGCTAGGGGTGCGCCAAAGCGCGCGAGAGAGCGGAGCGTCATATGTCGTCTAAGCGCAGCAGGGCAAAGCGAGCACCTAGAGAAGATTCGGAGAGCTACTCGCTGTTTGAGGCGCTGATGGGCGTCGAGGAGGGGGAGGCGGAGGACCTGCTAGCGCGGACGCTAGAGCCGCCCGCCGCGCCCCTCGCGCCCCTCGCGCCCCTCGCGCCCGCCGCGCCCCTCGCGCCCGCCGCGCCCGCCGCGCCCCTCGCGCCCCTCTTGAGCCCCGCGCCGCGCCCGCCGCTCTTCTTCAGCCCGCGCCTCTTGAGCGGGCCGGGGGAGGGCGCGGGCGAGGAGGCGGGCGAGGAGGCGGGCGAAGAGGCGCTAGAGGTGGAGTGGGAGCCCGCCGCGCCGCCCTCCTCGCCGCCGCCCTCCTCGCCGCCGCCCTCCTCGCCGCCGCCCTCCTCGCCGCCGCCCTCCTCGCCGCCCCGCGACGAGTCGTCCTCCCGCCCCGACGAGCGCGCCCTCGCCGCCGCCTCCGCCAAGGTGGAGCGCCTCTTTGAGGAGGCGCAGCGCTACGCGGACGCCTCGCGCTCCGCGCAGACCAAGCGCGCCTACCAGAACGACTGGCGAGACTTCGCCGCCTGGTGCCAAGAGCACCAGCTCCCCGCGCTGCCCACCGCCCCCCAGTACGTGGCGCTCTACCTCACCGACCGCGCCGCCACGCTCAAGCTCGCCACCCTCCGGCGGCGCCTCACGGCGATTCGGCAGCTCCACAAGCTCAAGGGCCACCCGCTCGACACCCAGCACGCCGCCATCCAGAGCGTGTGGGGCGGCATCCGGCGCGCGAAGGGGCTGGCGCAGGTGGGGAAGAATCCGCTCCGCGTGGACCTGCTGCGCCTGATCGTGCTCACGCGCCCGGCGGACCTCAAGGGGCTGCGCGACCGCGCCCTGCTGCTCTTGGGCTTCGCCGGCGCCTTCCGCCGCTCGGAGCTGGTGAGTCTCAACCGCGGCGACCTCGAGTTTGTGCCGCAGGGGCTCAAGGTGACGCTGCGGCGCTCCAAGACCGACCAGGAGGGCGCGGGGATGCTCAAGTCGATTCTGCCCGGCAAGCACGAGGCCACCTGCTGCGTGCGCGCCGTGCAGCGCTGGCTGCAGGCGAGTCGGATTCAGAGCGGGCCCATCTTCCGCCCCGTCAACCGCCACGGGCAGGTGCGCGCCCGCCGCCTCACGGGGCACGCGGTGGCGCGCCTCCTCAAGGACGCCATCGTCGACGCCCTGCGCGCGCAGGGGCTGCCGGAGCGCGAGGTGCTCGCGCGCGTGGAGGGCTTCTCGGGGCACAGCCTCCGCGCCGGCTACGTGACCAGCGCCGCCGCGGAGGGGGCGGAGGAGCACGCGATCATGCGCCAGACGGGGCACAAGCGCGTCGACACCCTCCGCCGCTATATCCGCGAGGGCGACATCTTCCGCAACAACCCGCTCAGGTCGATGGACCTCTGAGCCCCGCCCACAGGAGAGCCCTATGGAGAGTCCCCTGACCCCCGCGCGCACCCTCACCGACCTCAGCGCCTGGCGCGCGCAGTGGCTCGCCGCCCGCGACGACCCCGACGGCTACTGGCTCGAGCGCGCCCGCGCCCTCATCAGCTGGCGCACGCCCCCCACGCGCGGCTGCGAGGGCGACTTCTGGAGCGTGGAGGAGGCGCCGCTGCGCTGGTTCGCCGACGGGCGGCTCAACGTCTCCTACCAGTGCCTTGACCGCCACCTCCCCGCGCGCGCCGCGCAGACGGCGCTCATCTGGGAGGCGGACGAGCCGGGGCGGCACCGCCACGTCACCTACGCGGAGCTGCACGCGCAGGTCTGCGCCGCCGCGCGCGGGCTCGAGCGGCTCGGCGTGGAGCCCGGCGATCGGGTGATCATCTACATGGGCATGACCCCCGAGGCGGTGGTGGCGATGCTCGCCTGCGCGCGCGTGGGCGCCGTGCACTCCGTGGTCTTTGGCGGCTTCTCCGCCGACGCCCTGCGCGACCGCGTGCTCGACTCGGGGGCGGCGGTCATCATCACCCAAGACGAGGGGCGGCGCGGCGGGCGCCCCGTTCCGCTCAAGGCGGCGGTGGACGCCGCCCTCGCCGGCAGCCCCGCGGCGGCGGCGCAGGTGCGCGCGGTGGTGGTGAGCGCGCGCGTGGGCGACGAGGGGCGCGCGGGCCCGGCGTGGGCGTGGGTGGAGGGGCGCGACGTCCCCTGGGCGGCGCTCGTGCGCGACGACGCCCCCCACGAGGCGCGCGCGTTTGAGGCGGAGCGCCCGCTCTTTATCCTCTACACCTCCGGCTCCACCGGCAAGCCCAAGGGGCTGCTCCACACCAGCGGCGGCTACATCACCTACGCCGCCCACACCCACCGCGAGGTCTTTGGGCTGCGCGAGGGCGACGTGTACGCCTGCGTGGCCGACGTGGGCTGGGTGACGGGGCACAGCTACATCGTCTACGGCCCCCTCGCCAACGGCGCCACCACGCTGCTGTTTGAGTCCACGCCGCTCTACCCCGACCCCGGGCGCTACTGGCGGCTGGTGGAGACGCACAGGGTCAACATCCTCTACACGGCGCCCACGGCGATTCGCGCGCTAATGGCGGAGGGGGACTCGTGGCCGGCGCGCTACGACCTACGCAGCCTGCGGACGCTCGGCACGGTGGGGGAGCCCATCAACCCCGAGGCGTGGCGCTGGTACCACGACGTGGTGGGCGGGGGGCGCTGCGCCGTGGTGGACACCTGGTGGCAGACGGAGACGGGCGGCGTCTGCATCGCGCCCATCGCCCACGTCACCCCCACCCCCCCCGGCGCCGCCACGCGCCCGCTGCCGGGGATCGCCCCCGTCCTCCTCAGCCCCGAGGGGCGCCTCCTGCACGGCCCCGCCGAGGGGCACCTGTGCCTCGAGCAGCCCTGGCCGGGGCAGGCGCGCACGGTGTGGGGCGACCACGCGCGCTTCGTGAGCACCTACTTCCGCCAGCACCCCGGGCGCTACTTCACCGGCGACGGCTGCCGCCGCGACGCCCGCGGCGACCACTGGGTGACGGGGCGCGTGGACGACGTGCTCAACGTGGCGGGGCACCGCGTGGGCACCGCCGAGCTCGAGGCGGCGCTGACGCTCGACCGGCGCGTGGTGGAGGCCGCCGTGGTGGGCTATCCGCACCCGCTCAAGGGGCAGGGGGTGTGCGCCTACGTGGTGCTCGCCGCCGGCGCCGACCTCAGCGCGGAGTCTCTCGCCGGGCTCCAGGCCACCGTCCGCGGCGCCATCGGCGCCCACGCCAAGCTCGACCGCGTGCTCGCGGTCCCGGGGCTCCCCAAGACCCGTTCGGGGAAGGTGATGCGCAGGATTCTGCGCAAGGTGGCGGAGGGCGCGCTTGAGGACCTCGGCGACCTGTCCACCCTCGCCGACCCCGGCGTGGTGGAGGCGGTCGTGGCGGCGGGGCGCGGCTGAGCGGGGCGGCGCCCTACGCGCCCTACGCGCCCTCCGCCGCCCCCGCCACCTCCGCCGCCCACACCACCTGCTGCGTCCGCGCCCCCGCCCACGGCAGCCC
This sequence comes from Deltaproteobacteria bacterium, assembly GCA_016874875.1. Taxonomy (GTDB): domain Bacteria; phylum Myxococcota_A; class Bradymonadia; order UBA7976; family VGTA01; genus VGTA01. Next base: position 6,892 of record VGTA01000130.1, read on the forward strand.
CTCCGCCCGCGCCACCGCCGACGTGTCGAGGGCGCGGACGACCTCAAAGCCCGCCGCCCGCAGCTCCTCGCGCAGCGCCTCGCGCCCGCGCGCGTCCACCGTGAACGCCCGCCCCCCCGTGAAGCGGCGCATCAGCCACCCCAGCCCGCGCCCCACCCAGCCCGGCGGGGGCTGCTCGCAGGGGGGGACGAGGTCAAAGAGCAGCACGCCCCCGCGCGGGCGGAGCGCCGAGGCGGCGCGGCGCCAGAGGGCGCGCTGCTCGTCGGGCGTGAGGTACATCAAGAGCCCCTCGGCGATCAGGGTGGCGGGGGCGGGGGTGAGGAGGGCGCCGAGGTCGAGGGCGCCCGCCGCCGCGCCCTCAAGGCGGAGGTCGGCCCCGATGAGCGAGTGCCCCTCGCGCGGCGCGCGCCCCGCCGCCGCGAGGAGCGCGCGCTTGTGCGCGACCACGTGCGGCAGGTCCACCTCCGTGTAGCGCGCCTCCGGCGCCCACCGCAGCCCCCGCGCCGACAGCCCCGCGGCGAGCTCCAAGACCTGCGCGTGCCCCGCCCGCCGCGCCAGCGCGTCGATGAGCGCGTGCCGCTGCGCGAGCCCCTTGGGGAGCGACGGCGCCCCCCGCAGCAGCCCCGCCAACCCCAAGAAGAGGTTGGTGGCCCCAAACACGCCGCGACTCTGGTCCGTCTCAAACACCCGCGCCCCCTCAAACCCCGCCCACGCCCAGGTCTGCGCGGTGTAGAGCGCGGTCACCGAGAGGTCCTCGCGCTTGAGCAGGTCGCCGGGGGCGGGCGCGGGGGCGGGGGCGGGCGCGGGGGCGGGCGGGGGGCTCAATACACGTCTCGGCGGTAGCGCTTCTCCGCCTTGAGCCGCGACATGTACTCCTCCGCCCCCTGCTCCCCGAGGCGCCCCTGCTCGGCGAGGATTCGCAAGAGCGTGCTGTGCACGTCCTTGGCCATGCGCTTG
>VGTA01000131.1 GCA_016874875.1 Deltaproteobacteria bacterium
GAGGCGCGCGCCGCCCAGCGCGCCTACCAAGAGCGCTTCGGCGACCTCGACGCCCCCTTCATCACCCAAAAGCCCTAACCGCGCGCCCCCTCCCCGCCCCCCCGGAGGCGCCCGCCCTCCAGCCACAGGCGTGGGGCGTCGAGCAGGGCGGCGAGCTCGAGGTCGTGGGTGCTCAGCAGGACCAAGCGCTGGCGCCCGAGCGCCCCCAGGAGCGACGCCAGAGAGGCCCGCTGCTCTGGGTCAAGCGACGCGCTCGGCTCATCGAGCAGCAGCACCGGCGGCGCGCCGAGCAGCGCGCAGGCCACCGACAGCCGCTGCCGCGTCCCCCGCGACAGCGCCGGCACGCGGCGGCGGGCCCACGGCTCTAGGTCGCACGCCGCCATCGCCTCCGCCACCCCCGCCGCCCGCGCCCCCAGCCCCCGCAGCGCCGCCATCTGCGCGAGGTGCTCCGCCACCGTCAGCTCCTGCGCGTACAGACTCAGCTCTGGCGCGAACCCCAGCAGCCGCCTCGCCCTCGACTCCGGATACACCTCCTCCCCGCACGCCCACACCCCCCCCGCCGACGCCCCCAGCGCCCCGCAGAGGAGGCGCAGCAGCGTCGTCTTGCCCGCCCCGTTGCTCCCCACCAGCGCCCACACCCCCGCCCCCTCTAGGCGAAAGCTGCAGTCGCGCAGGGCGACCACGTCGCCGAACGCCCGCGTCAGCCCCCGCGCCTCGAGCGTCAGCTCAGCCCCCTCACGCTCGCCCCTCAGCTCAGACACACGCACGTCCGTCATAACCGCCTCAGGCTCCCTCGCGCACTCAAAAAAAACACAACAACCCGAGCGTGCGCATTGACGGTCTCGGGCTTTGATGGTAGATTCCGCGCCACTTTACCCCCCCCTCACATTAGCTCCGGAGAGGGATAATGCAGGTTCTCTCGACAGAAATCCTCAACGCGGCCAACATCCGCCTCGACTTCGACGGCACTACGCTGCTGATCCTCGTGATCTTCGTGGCCCTGCATCGAGTCCTGAAGACCCTCGTCTTCACCCCCTTCCTGAGCGACCTCGACGCCCGCGACGCCGCCACCGAGCGGACCCGCGCGGAGGCCAAGGAGCTCGCCCAGAAAGCCGAAGAGCTCGCCAAGCGCCACGCCGCCGCCGTCGACGCCGCCCGCGCCGACGCCGAGGAGGCGCGCCGCGCCCTGCGCGTGGAGGGCCTCGCCCACAAAGAGGAGCGCGTGAGCGCCGCCCGCGCCGAAGCCGACGCCTCCTACGCCGCCGCCTCCAGCGTCCTCCGCGAGCAGTTCGCCGCTGCGCGCGCGCAGGCCCTGTCGCAGGTGGACGCGCTCGCCAAAGAGATCAAGACCAAGGTCCTTGGTGCCTAACATGAAGCAGCACACCCAGCACACCCAGCACACCCAGCGCATGACACGCATCTCCCGCGCCGCCGCGCGCGCGCTCCTCCTCGGCCACGCCGCCCGCGCCGCCCTCCTCACGCTGCTCGCCGCCCCCGCGCTCGCCAGCAGCGGCGAGAGCACCCGGCTGTTCCAGAGCATCGACACCCTGGTGTTCGTGGCGCTCATCGCCTTGCTCGCGCGCAAGCCCATCAAGGAGGCGCTCGCCGCCCGCTCCGACGCCGTCGCCAATGACATCAACGCCGCCAAGGCGCTCCACGACGAGGCGCGCGCCCTCCTCACCCGATACGAGGGGCTGCTCAGCGGCCTCGAGCGCGAGCGCGCCGACCTCCTCGCGCAGTACCGCGCGCAGGGCGAGGCGGAGAAGGCGGCCCTCATCGAGGAGGGGCGGCGCGACGCCGCGCGCCTCGCCGCCGACGCCCAGCGCGCCGCCGAGAACGAGCTGCTCGCCCTCCAACGCAAGATCGAGGCGGAGCTCGTGGACGCCGCCCTCGCCAAGGCCGAGGCGCTCCTCAAGACGGGCGTGGGCGCCCTCGACCACGACCGCCTCACCCAAGACTACATCAAGCAGGTCGAGCAGCTGGGCGCCTGAGCCCGCCCCCCCGCCCTCAAGGCCCCCCGCCCCCTCAGGGCCCCCCCAAGGAGAACCGCCGCCATGCGTGAGATCAGCATCGCAGAGCGCTACGCCATCGCCCTGCTCGACATCGCCGTCGAGAAGAAGGCCGTCGAGAAGTTCGGCGAGGAGCTCGCCCGCGTCGTGAAGTTGTTTGAGGACTCGCGCGAGCTGCGCACCGCGGTCACCCACCCGCGCGTCGACCTCGAGACTCGCAAGCGCGTCCTCGGCGAGCTCATGGCCCGCACGATGGTGAACCCCACCTGCCAGAACTTCATCTACCTGCTCGTGGACCGCAAGCGCATCAGCGCCCTGAAGCTCATCATGGAGCGCTACGCCGAGCTCGTGGACAAGCACCTCGGGCGCGTCCGCGCTGAGGTCACCTCCGCGCGCCCCCTCTCGGCGCCCGAGCGCGCCCGCCTGACGGCCGCCCTGAGCAAGACCACGGGCAAGCAGGTCGTCCTCGCCGAGCGCGTGGACCCCGCCCTCATCGGCGGCGTCATCACCCGCATGGGCGGCAAGGTCATCGACGGCAGCGTCCGCGCCCGCCTCGCCGCCCTCCGCGCCCGCCTCACCGCCGCCCACTGACCCCCCTCCCACACTCAAGGAGAGCCTCCTATGGAGACCATCAAGGTCGAAGAGATCAGCCGGATCATCCGCAAGCAGATTGAAGACTACGACAAGAGCATCGAGGAGAGCGAGACCGGCACGGTCATCTCCGCCGGTGACGGCATCGCCCGCGTCCACGGCCTCTCCAAGGCCATGGCCGGCGAGCTGCTCTCGTTCCCGCACAACGTCCAGGGTATGGTGCTCAACCTGGAGGAGGACAACGTGGGCGTGGCGCTCCTCGGCGCCGCCAACTCCATCAAGGAGGGCGACGAGGTCACCCGCACCAGCAAGATCGTGGAGGTCCCCGTGGGCGAGGCGCTCCTCGGGCGCGTCGTCAACGCCCTCGGGCAGCCCATCGACGGCAAGGGCCCCCTCGACACGCCCCACAGCCGCCGCGTGGAGCTCAAGGCCCCCGGCATCATGCCCCGCCAGAGCGTCTGCGAGCCGCTGCAGACGGGCCTCAAGGCCATCGACGCTATGGTGCCCATCGGGCGCGGCCAGCGCGAGCTGATCATCGGCGACCGCCAGGTGGGCAAGACCGCCGTGGCGGTGGACACGATCATCAACCAAAAGAACACCGACGTCTACTGCATCTACGTGGCCATCGGCCAGAAGCAGAGCACCGTGGCGCAGGTGGTGAACAAGCTCGAGCGCTTCGGCGCCATGGAGTACACCACCGTGGTGAGCGCCGCCGCCTCCGAGCTCGCGCCGCTGCAGTTCCTCGCGCCCTTCACCGGCTGCACCATGGGCGAGTACTTCCGCGACAACGGCAAGCACGCCCTCATCATCTACGATGACCTCAGCAAGCAGGCCGTGGCGTACCGCCAGATGTCCCTCCTCCTCCGCCGCCCCCCCGGTCGCGAGGCGTACCCCGGCGACGTGTTCTACCTCCACAGCCGCCTCCTCGAGCGCGCCGCCAAGATGAGCGACGAGAACGGCGGCGGCAGCCTCACCGCCCTGCCGATCATCGAGACACAGGCGGGCGACGTGTCGGCGTACATCCCCACCAACGTGATCTCCATCACCGACGGCCAGATCTACCTCGAGAGCGACCTGTTCTACTCGGGCGTGCGCCCCGCCATCAACGTGGGCCTCTCCGTGTCGCGCGTGGGCGGCGCCGCGCAGACCAAGGCGATGAAGAAGGTGGCGGGCACCCTGCGCCTCGACCTCGCCTCGTACCGCGAGATGCAGGCGTTCGCGCAGTTCGCCAGCGACCTCGACAAGAGCACGCAGCGCCAGCTCGCCCGCGGCGAGCGCCTCGTGGAGATCCTCAAGCAGCCGCAGTACCAGCCGCTCCCCTTCGAGCAGCAGGTGCTCGTGCTCTACGCCGCCACCCAGGGCTTCGTGGACACCCTGCCCGTCAAGCAGCTGGGCGCCTATCAGGAGGGGCTCATCTCGTACTTTGAGACGCAGAAGAAGTCCACCATGGACGAGCTCCGCGCCTCCAAGGCCCTCGACGACAGCGTCGTGCGCGGCTTCAAGGAGGGCATCAAGGCCTTCGGCGAGCAGTTTGGCGTCAAGGCATAACCACCCACGGCGTCACGCAACGCACGGCTCACAACGCACGCGAGAGGACAGGCGATGCCTAGCCTAAAAGACATTCGTAAGCGCATCAGCTCGGTGAAGAACACCCAGAAGATCACGCGCGCCCTCAAGCTCGTCTCTGCCGCCAAGCTGAGCCGCGCCCAGCGCGAGCTCGGGCGCCTCAAGCCCTACGCCGAGAAGCAGCAGGCGCTCATCCGCGACCTCGTGGCGGAGCTCGGCGGCGACGCCTCGCCCCTCCTCGCGACGCGCGAGCGGGTGCGCCGCGTGGCGGTGCTGGTGGTGGCGAGCGACCGCGGCATGTGCGGCGGCTTCAACAGCAACCTCCTCAAGGCGTTCGCCCGCGTCGTGGCGGAGCGCGAGCAGCGGGGCGCCGAGGTGGTGTGCTACACCCTCGGCCGCCGCGCCACGCAGTTCGTGGAGAAGGGCAAGTTCACCCTCGAGGCGAATCTGGGCGAGGCGCTCGCCGCGGACCTCGTGGAGCGCCTGCCCGGCGTGGTCCAGGGGCTCGTGGGGCGCTTCTTGGCCGGCGAGCTCGACGAGGTGCTGGTGGTCTCCAACCGCTTCATCAACGCCATCACGCAGACCCCCTCGACGCAGCAGCTCCTCCCCATCCAGGGCGCGAGCGCCGGCGCCGCCGCCCCCGCCGGGGAGCGCATCTATGAGCCCGGCCGGCAGCAGCTGCTCGATTTCATCCTCCCCCGCTCCCTCGAGATCAAGGCGCGCGCCCTGCTCCTCGAGTCGGTGACGGGCGAGCACGCCGCGCGCATGAACGCCATGAACAACGCCACCGACAACGCCGCCGATATGATTCAGTCGCTGACGCTCGACCTCAACCGCGCGCGCCAGGCGGCGATCACCACGGAGCTGATGGAGATCATCAGCGGCGCCGAGGCGCTCAAGTAGGGTCGCTCGCGACCCGCGCCTCCTCTGAGCAACTCTCAACACCTGAGGAAGTAACACAATGAACCAGAAGCTAGGTAAGATCTCGCAGGTGCTCGGCCCCGTGGTGGACGTCCACTTCGAGAGCGGCGACCTCCCCGAGATCAACACGGCCATCAAGGTGAGCAACCCGGCCATCAGCGACGCTGAGTGGAATCTCACCCTCGAGGTGGCGCAGCACCTCGGCCAGAGCACCGTGCGCGCCATCGCCATGGACAACTCCGACGGCCTCCGCCGCGGGCAGGACGCGCTCAACACCGGCGCGCCGATCTCGGTGCCGGTGGGCAAGGCGACCCTCGGGCGTATCATGAACGTGACCGGCGAGCCGGTGGACGAGCGCGGGCCCATCAGCATGGAGCTCACGCGCTCCATCCACCAGGCGCCCCCCCCCCTCGAGGAGCAGAGCTCCAAGATCGAGACCTTCGAGACGGGCATCAAGGTGGTGGACCTGCTCGCGCCATACGCGCGCGGCGGCAAGATCGGGCTGTTCGGCGGCGCCGGCGTGGGCAAGACGGTGCTCATCATGGAGCTGATCAACAACGTGGCGATCAAGGGCGGCGGCCTGTCGGTGTTCGCCGGCGTGGGCGAGCGCACGCGCGAGGGCAACGACCTGTTCCACGAGATGGTGGACAGCGGCGTGATCAAGCCCGACAGCCTCGAGGACTCCAAGGTGGCCCTCGTGTACGGGCAGATGAACGAGCCCCCCGGGGCGCGCGCCCGCGTGGCGCTCACGGCGCTGACGGTGGCGGAGCACTTCCGCGACCAGCAGGGCCTCGACATGCTCCTGTTCGTGGACAACATCTTCCGCTTCACGCAGGCGGGCTCTGAGGTGTCGGCGCTCCTCGGCCGCATCCCCAGCGCCGTGGGCTACCAGCCCACCCTCGCCACGGAGATGGGCGCCCTGCAGGAGCGCATCACCTCCACGCGCAAGGGCTCCATCACCTCAGTGCAGGCGATCTACGTGCCCGCCGACGACCTGACGGACCCCGCGCCCGCCACGGCGTTCGCGCACCTCGACGCCACCACGGTGCTCAGCCGTAAGATCTCGGAGATGGGGATCTATCCGGCGGTGGACCCCCTCGACTCCACGAGCCGCCTGCTCGACCCGCAGGTGATCGGCGAGGAGCACTACCGCGTGGCGCGCGGCGTGCAGGCCACGCTGCAGCGCTATAAGGACCTCCAGGACATCATCGCCATCCTCGGCATGGACGACCTGTCCGACGATGACCGCCGCGTGGTGGACCGCGCGCGCAAGATTCAGAAGTTCCTCTCGCAGCCCTTCCACGTGGCCGAGGTGTTCACGGGCATGAAGGGCAAGTACGTGGAGCTCAAGGACACCATCTCGTCGTTCAACGCCATCCTCAAGGGCGAGGTGGACCACCTCCCCGAGCAGGCCTTCTATATGGTGGGCACGATCGAGGAGGCCAAGCAGAAGGCCGAGACGCTCAAGGCCTGACCGCCGCCCGCCCACTCACAGGAGCAGACAAGATGCTACAACTCGAGATCGTCACCCCCGCGGGCACCGCCCTCTCGGCGCACGTCGACGCCGTGGTCGCCCCCGGCGCGCAGGGTGAGCTGCAGGTCCTCCCGCAGCACCTCCCCCTCCTCACGATCCTCGGCAGCGGCGCGCTCCGGTACCAGGACGCCAAGGGCGGCGGCGAGGTCCTCGTCCGCGGCGGCGTGCTCGAGGTGAGCGCAGAGGGGCGCGTGCTGGTGCTCACCGACGAGGTGCAGCTCCCCGGCGCCCTCGACAAGGCGCGCGCGCAGCGCCTCAAGGACGAGACGCTCAAGGGCTTTGAGCAGGACTACCTCACCGACGTGCGCTTGGCGCAGCTGCACCAGGACCTGCGTTTCGCCGAGGCGGTGCTGGCGCGCTGAGCGCGCCGAGAGGGGGTGTCGTGATGTGGATCGCTCCGCCCTCCTCTGGGTCTGCGCTCTCGGAGGCGGCGGCGGCGCTGAGCGCGCGCCTGCACCCCGCCCTCCTCCTCTGGCGCGACGCGCTCGAGGCGCTCCGCGGCGGCGAGTGCGCGCCGCTGGCGGAGCTCATGTGTCTCCACCTCCCGCCCCTAGAGGGCTGGGGGGAGGAGTGGCGCGCGCCCACGCCGTCCGCGGCGGCGCTGGGCGCGCTGGCGGGCGCGGCGTGCGCGCGGGCGGGGGTGCCCCCGGCGGCGCGCGAGGCGCTGCGCGCGGCGCTCTGGGCGGAGCTCGGGCTGCCGGGGGGGGCGGCGGGCGCGGGCGAGGCCGCGGGCGCGGGCGAGGGCGCGGCGGCGCGGCGGGCGGCGCTGGCGCGCGCGCTCCGCGCGTGGGCGCTCTCGTCGGTCGCGAGCGCCGAGGGGCGCCCCCTGGGGGCGACGAGCGCCGCGCCCGGCGCGGTGGACGTCGACGCCCTCTTGGACGAGGTGCGCGAGGCGCTCGTGGCGGCGTACGAGCGCCACGCGGAGGAGTGGGAGCGCGCCCCCCGCGCGCTAGGCGCGTGGCTCCGCGCGGCCTCAGAGGCCTCCTGGGCGCGCGCCGTCGCCCGCCGCGCCGCCCTGGGCGCCCCGGCGCTTGAGGCGCTTGAGGCGCTTGAGGCGCTTGAGGGGGGGGCGGGCGCGGGGGCGGGGGCGGCGCGCGAGGAGGACGGGTTCGCGGCGTGGGGGCGCCCGATGGGCGCGCTGGGGGCGGCGGGGGCGGCGAAGGGGGCGGTCGAGCCAGCGGAGCTCGC
>VGTA01000132.1 GCA_016874875.1 Deltaproteobacteria bacterium
CGGGGGGTGTGGAGGGTCTTGGACAGGTTGTTGGGGATTTAGCTAGGGATCACGGGGGGTTGACATGTGCCTGGAACCTATAAAGAGCGCCACTCCCCCCTCCGGAAACCGCACCGCCGGCAGCCTCCCCCCGCACCCCACCGCCGCCCGCAGCCGCCCTGAGCAGCGCTGAAACGCCTCTCGAAACGCCCAATACCCCTCCAAGAACTCACGCCACAGCCGCCCGCACCCCGCGCGGCAGAGCGGGCGCGCCCCCCGCTTAAGCCGCCGAGGGCGCCCCGCGGGCTGCGCGCACACCGCCGCCGCCCCCATAGGCTCCAGCGCCGCCGCCGCGCTCTCCCTCGCCGCCCCCACCCGCGCGCCCTCCCCCCTCAAGAGCGCCTGCGCGGCCCCCTCCTCCACCGCATCCTCCGCGAGCCCCCAGAGGCGACGCGCGAGCTCCTCCGCCGAGAGCCCCTCAAGGCACGGCGCTGGGCAGAGGGTGACGGGGAGGCGGCGCGTGAACGGCTCAAGCCCCAAGGCGCGCCCGCGCTGGCTCCGCTGCGCGTAGTAGTAAGCGGCGCGGTCCACCCACTCGCCCACGAGCGCCTGCCCGCCGCACAGCTGCGACCACCCGTGGAGCCCCGGCCACTCGCGCGGGTGCGCCACGAGCCCCTCCTTCACTGAGTTCTTGAAGATGTACTTGTAGGCGTCAATGACCGCCTCGTCGTCGAGGAGCACATGACTCGCGTAGCGCCCCTCCCAGACGTGGTCGCTCATCCCCTGCGCTCGGCAGACCTCGCGGGCGAGGTTGCCGTTCAGGTGGCACATGAAACGCGCCCTCGCCTGCGCGCAGCGCGCGCTGAGGAGCAGGTGGTAGTGGTTGCTCATGAACGCGTGGTGGTGGAGCTTTATCTCGTCTCGGCACAGGTCGAGTGAGCGAGCGAGGCAGCCCGCGATGAGCGCGTTCAGCTCAGGGGAAGGGCACAAAAGTCCCTTTCCTTGAGTGCAGCGGGTGGTCACGAGGTGGGTCGACCAAGCGGTCGGCTGGTAGCGTAGGTGACGAGGCATGAGAGGCGCTCCTTTGAGGGGGTGAGCGCTAACCCCGCTGCGCTTTTGAGCCTTGCGGAGCCTGTAGTTAACAGGTGCCTGGCACCTAAATAAGAAGCGCCCCCCCCCCCGCCACCAACGACAACCCCAACAACCCCATCTCCCCCTCAAAGCGATAAAACCGCCTCCCAACAATATAGCTCGTCAGCGCAAACACCAAGAACCCCCCGAGCGTCACATAGCTCCCCACCAGCGCCCCCCGCCCCGCCGTGAGCGTGGAGTGACAGACCACACTAAACAGCCCCGCCACCCCAAAAATGACCCAGAGCAGCCAAGTGCGTTTCACATAGCCCACCCCCACCGCGAACAGGTTCCCTAAGAGCCAAAAATAGTTCCCCAGCAATAGCTGCCCAACGAGCCCCTGCCCCTCTTGAAAGCTCGCAGCGTTAAACAAGAGATACCCGAACGGCATCAACCCCTTAATCGCACAGATCCCCAAGAGATGACACCCCAAATATAACCGAACGCGCCGCGCGATCACACGATCCACATCAGGAGCCGCCCGGCTCTTCTGCTCATAAAAGAACTGATCCCAATCAGTCAGCGAGGCCTGCGTGATCTTCGACACGAGCCCAGAGAAGGTCACCGCAAACGCATAATAGCCGAGCTGCTGCGCATCACCGAGGCCGCGCAGGGTATACACATCAAACGAAGTCAGCAACCACCCTAAAAAGAAGGTCAACGACAACGGCAGCGAGTAGCGCAACAGCCTCAACATCTCAGCCCACGGGAGCGAAGAGAGGGCGGGGCGGAGGAGCCCCCTGCGCAGATAGAAGAATGTGTTAAAGAGCACCACCCCCCACCAGCACAGCGCGAAGCACACCGTCACCCACCAGAGCCCCACGGCGCCCCCCCCCGCCCCCTCAAGAGACAACAGCCCCCACAAGAGCAACGAGAAGCCCACCACCTCCACGACCTGATTCAGCACATACAGCCGCCCATTGCGCTGCGCGCGGTTCAGCCACTCAAAGAAGCGCTTCAAGAAGCTCGCCGGGGTCACCCACAGCAAAAAGAGCGCCTCGCTCTCGCTCAAGCCGAGGCGCGCCCCCACCACCCACACCACCAACATCATCAACCCCGCCGCCCCGAGCATCCAGCGCCACACGGTCGCGATCAAGACCGCGCGCCCCTCCTCATCCCCCGCGCGCTCAAAATAAAACCGCCCCATCGCCGCCGGCAGCGACAGCGTGACGATCGGGAGGCACATCGCCCCTAGCACCTCCGCGGAGCGCCACTGCCCGTACTCCCCCACGCTGAGCGCGGTCGTGAGCAGACGGATCAGATAAATCCTGAAGAACGAGGTGAGCAGCTGCCCCCCCAAGAAGATGAAGAAGAGCGAGTCGCCCGCGCACAGCTCCTTGAGCTTCGCGCGCGCCGCCCCCGCCCCCGCGCGCCAAAGAGAGCGCCACATCGCTACCTCAAGAGGTCGCGCAGCGGCGTGAGGTCGAGGGTCCGCGCGAGCTCACGCGAGGACTCCCCTGACACGCGATCAAGGAGCGTGAGGCGCTGCAGGCGCTTACGCGCGCGCCACCACGCGCGGGTGGTCTTGAGCGGCGACGTGTAGCGCCTCCACGGGATCTCCGCGCCGCCCTCCGCCGCCTCCACCACCACCGCCGCGAGCCGCTGATCGCTCTGCCCATCGCGGTACTGGTACCACTCTTCAAAGAGCTCCCAGTTGGGCTCGAGGTCACGCGCCACGCGCGCCGCGTCCCCGCGTGCGAGCGCCGAGATGAGGTCGAGGGCGTCGCGCTCGGCGCGGACGGTGGTGATGATCCTGTTGAGGTCGTAGTCAAAGCGCTCGCTCAGGGGCTCAGGCTCAAAGCTGAACACCGGCACCCCCGCCACGAGGGCCTCCATCGCCGTGGTCGAGTTCCACACCATCACCCCCGCCGCCTGCTTGATCCAGTGCGAGATGTCCCACGCCGAGATCAGGTGCAGGTTGGGGCGGCGCGCAGAGAGCGCGCGGTAGATCTCCTCCGACTCATACCCCGCCGGGTGCACGCGCAAGATCACCTCCACGCCATCGAGCGCCCCACACAGGGCGTCGTTGAACGCGGTGAAGCGGTCCTTGGCGCGCGCGAACCCCTCTATAAACTCAGGCGTGAGCGCATAGCGGCGGCTCACGAGCGCTTGCACCTGCTTAGGGGTCAGGTACGCCATGTTGAAGTTGTAGGGGATCAGCAGCCACGGCTTGTGCGGGTCAAGCCCAAAAGCCCCCGCGAGCTCCTCTCGCGAGAGGGCCATCGCCTCGCTCAGCGTGTCTTTGGCGTAGAGGTCAAAGCGCGGGTGCCCCGTGACGCGGATGTTCTCCGCCGGGACCCCGTGGCGCACGAGGTGGTTAAAGTAGCGAGGGCCCCACGCGCAGTGGAGCATGTGCCGCTGCGCGAACTCCCCGTCCGGCAGGATGTAGCCCCGCCCGCAGGCGAAGTGCATCTGCTCATAGGAGAGGTTGATGAACGAGGTGGGGCGCCCGCGGTGCCCGTAGAGGTAGGTCTCTAAGTCCACAGGGTCGTAGTAGAAGGGTATCGTCACCACATCGGGCGATGTCGCCTCTCGCACCCCGCCGCGCTTCAGCGGCGAGAGCGAGGGCGTGACATCCCGCTCCATCAGGCGCCGCATCAGGCGCAGGTTGGGCAGAAACTCACGGTGGGAGTGCTCCCACATGATCGAGGCGGTGCGTGTTGGCTGGCTCATCCTCGGCGCGCTAGTCCGCCGCGACCTCAAGGACCGCCTCGATCTCCACGGGGCTGTTGAGCGGCAGCCGCGCCACCCCCACCGCGGAGCGCGCGTGCCGCCCCGCCTCCCCGAGCACCTGCGCGAGCAGCTCCGAGGCGCCGTTCGCCACCAGGTGCTGGTCTTGAAAGTCCCGCGCGCTCGCCACGAACACCGAGAGCTTCACCACCTGCCGCACCCGCGACAGCTCCCCGAGCGCCTCCTTCACCTGCGTGAGCACGTTGACCGCGCACACCCGCGCGCACTCCTGCGCCCCCTCGAGGTCCACGTCGCTCCCCACCAGCCCCTCCTGCACGAGGCTGCCGCCGCGCACCGCGATCTGCCCCGACACCCACAGCTGCGCGCCCACCCGCTTGTAGGGCAGGTAGTACGCCGCGGGCCTCGGCGGGTGCGGCAGGGTGAGGCCGAGCGCGTGCAGGCGCTCCTCAGGGGTGTGCGCGTCGCTGAGGGGGATGTGAGACATGGGGAGCTGCTCCTGCGCGATGCCGCCCGCGGCGCGAGGGGCGCGCCGAGGGGGTCGTTTTGCTAGAGGGAGCATAAGGGCGGCGCGCCGCTTGTCAACCCGCCCCGCGCCCCCGCCGCTCAGGGGCACGGGGCGCGGACCGAGCGCCCGCGCCCCACCCCGTAGTACTCAAACCCCAGCCGCGCCATCTCCTCGGGGGCGTAGAGGTTGCGCCCGTCAAACACCAGCGCCGCCCCCACCGAGGAGCGCGCGAGCGCCGCGCGCACCCGCTCAAAATCGGGGTGATGAAACACCTTCCACTCCGTCACCACCACCAGCGCGTCCGCCCCCTCTAGGCAGCTGTAGTGCGTCTCGCCCTCGCCGCACATGAGCCGCAGCCCCCCGCCCCGCACCTCCGCCGCCAGCGCCTCGCGCGCCGCCCCCATCGCCTCTGGGTCATAGGCGGCGACCGTGGCGCCCGCCTCCACGAGCGCCCGCACCAGCCCCACGCTCGGCGCCTCGCGCATGTCGTCGGTCCTCGGCTTAAAGGAGAGCCCCCAGAGCGCGAAATGACGCCCCCGCAGCCCCCCCACCTCCTCAAAGCGCCGCGCCACGCGCTCAAAGAGGCTGCGCTTCTGGCGCTCGTTGGCGGCGTCCACCGCCTCCACGATGCCGAGGGGGCTGCCGGCGCGCCGCGCGGCGCTCTGCAGGGCGCGCACGTCCTTGGGGAAGCACGAGCCCCCGTAGCCCACCCCCGCGAACAAGAACGAGTAGCCGATGCGCGGGTCAGCGCCGATGCCGCGCCGCACGTGCTCGATGTCGGCGCCCACGCGCTCGGCGAGCTGAGACAGCTCGTTCATGAAGCTGATCTTGGTGGCGAGCAGCGCGTTGGCGGCGTACTTGGTCATCTCGCTCGAGCGCACGCCCATCACGAGCAGCTTGTCGTGGCTGCGGCAGAAGCTCGAGTAGAGCCTCCTCACCACCCGCTCCGCCCGCGCCCCCCGCTCGTCGTCGGGCACGCCGAGCACCACGCGGTCGGGCTTGAGGAAGTCGTTGAGCGCGTCGCCCTCCTTGAGGAACTCCGGGTTGGAGCACACCACGAACGGGTGGCGCGCCACGCGGGCGATGCGCGCGCTCACTGCGTCGGTGGTGCCGATGGGGACGGTGGACTTGGTGAGCACCACCTTGAGCCCCTCCTCCTGCGCCCCCGCCTCCTCCCCCGCGAGGGCGGCGCCGAGCTCGTCGGCGACGCTCTCCACGAACCGCAGCTCCGCCGACCCGTCGTCCCCCTGCGGCGTCCCCACCGCGATCAAGACCACCGCCCCGCGCGCGCAGGCGCCGCGCACGTCGGTGGTGAAGCTCAGCCGCCGCTCGCGCTGGTTTCGCCCCACCAGCGCCTCGAGCCCCGGCTCAAAGAAGGGCACCCGCCCGGCGTCGAGGGCGCGCACCTTGTCGGCGTCGATGTCGGCGCACACCACCGCGTGCCCCGCCTCGGCGAAACAGGCGCCCGCCACGAGCCCCACGTACCCGCTGCCGATCACGGTGACGCGCATGGCTACGCCCACCCCAGCCGGTCGAGGGCGAGCGCGCACGCCACCACCGCCGCCGTCTCCGTGCGCAGAACGGGCGTGGCGAGCGCCACCCCGCGCCACCCGGCCTCCCGCAGCGCCTCGAGCTCGCTGGGCGCCAGCCCCCCCTCCGGCCCCACGCAGAGCGCGCAGGGCCCCTCGAGGCGCTCCGGCAGCCCCCCCGCCGCCGCCGGATCGAGGTAGAGGCGGGCGGGGGCGGCGGCGTGGCGGGTGAGCAGGGCGCGGAGGGGGGCGGGGGGGGAGAGGCGCAGCGCGTCGGCGCGCCCGCACTGCCGCGCCGCCTCGTCCGCCACCCGCTCGAGGCGCTCGAGCTTGCTGTCCTGCTTGCCCTCCCGCCACACGCTCACGCTCCGCTCCGCCGCCCACAGGTCGAGCGCGCCCACGCCGAGCTCCGTGAGCATGCGCGCCACCAGGTCGAGCTTGTCGCCCTTGGGGACGCCGTAGCAGAGGGTCAGCGGGGCGCCCGCGCGCCCGCGCGTGAGGTCGCCGCGCGCCTCCGCCGCCCGCAGCTCGCCCTCGGCGTCGCGCGCCAGCGCCAGCACGCGCTCGCCGCCCTGCCCGTCAAAGCCGATGAACTCGGCGCCCTCCTTGAGCCGCAGCACCGCCGTCAGGTAGTGGGCCGCCTCGGGGGGCAGAGGGGCGCGCGCGGCGCGCAGCGCCTCGGGCGGCAGGGGGCAGCGGCGCATCAGGCGCCCTCGCGGCGGAGCGTCAGCCCCAGCCAGTCGTCGCCCGCGCGTGAGCCCTCCTCCGCCTCTCGCCCCACCACCCGCCACCCGGGGTACTCGGCGAGCACGGCGCGCTCTTGGCTCTCGAGGAGGCCCGAGAGAATCAGCGTGCGGGCGCAGGAGGCGCGCAGGGGGGCGGCGAGCTCGATGAGGACGGGGGCGATGATGTTGGCCACCACCACCTCAAAGGGGCCGGCGGGGACCTCCGCGCCCACCTCAAAGCGCGCGCGCCCCCCCCCGGGCAGCCGCCCCGCCTCGTCGGCGCCGTTGAGCGGCAGGTTCTCGGCGGCGCTCTGCGTGGCCATGTCGTCGATCTCCACGCCGAGCGCGTCGTGGCCCATCTTGGCGGCGAGCAGCGCGAGAATCCCTGAGCCGCAGCCCTGGTCGAGCACGCGGCAGGGGGCGCGCCCCGCGCGCGCCGCCTCGTCGAGCGCCCCCTTGAGCGCGCGCGCGGCGAGGCGCGTGGTGGGGTGCGTCCCCACGCCAAAGGCGAGCCCAGGGTCGATCACGAGGTCGAGCGCCCCCGCGGCCGGCGGCTCCCACGGCGGGCGCGCCACCGCCCCGGGCGCCACCTCCACGGGCGTGAAGAAGGCGCGCCACCCCAGCCGCCAGCCGTCGTCGTCGTCGCGGCGCGTCCGAATCGCGGCGCCCTCGAGGCCCGCGTCGCGCAGGCAGCCCCGCGTCTCCTCGAGCTGCTCCTCGGTGGGCGCCTCCTCGAGGCGCACGATGAGCAGGTCGACGCCGTCCTCGGGGCCGCGCGTGAGCGTCTCTTGGTCCTGCTGCTCCACGGCGGTGGCCAGCCGCTCGGCGAGCGTCCACGCCAGCCAGTCGGCGCGGTCGCTCGGCGCTTCGATCTCGATCGCCCAGTATGACATGTGTGCTCTCCTCGGCGCGGGGCGCTCTAGGGGGGATGGGGGGGATGGGAGGGTGGGGGGGGATGGAGCGGGGATGAGGCGTCGGGAGGGGGCTAGAGCGTCACCTCTCGGCAGCCCTCGAGGGCGCGGCGGAGCGCGGGCGGCCCCACCGCCGCCTCCACCGCGGCGGTCAGGCGGAGCGCCTCGCGCGCCACGCGGCGCAGGCCCTCCGCCGTGACGCCCTCGAGCTCGCGCTCCCAGGCCCGGCGAGGCCCGTCGGGGCCCTCGGCGCCGCGCCAGCCCGCCAGCCACATGCGGCTCACCCACGCCGCGCGCCCCGCAGTG
>VGTA01000133.1 GCA_016874875.1 Deltaproteobacteria bacterium
CTGACGCCGCCGGTGGCGCTCACATGGGGGGAGTGGCGGGCGGTGGCGGCGTCCCCTAGGGCGCTGTGGGTGGGCCCGGGCGCGCCGCCGCCGCGCCTGCTCAATGACCTCTCGCGGCGCGTGACGCGCGCGGAGGAGGCGCAGCGCTTTGTGGGGCAGAGCGGGGCGAACCCGGTGTACGCGGGCTGGGCGGGGCGCGGGGTGCGGGCGGCGGTCATGGACAGCGGGGTGCAGACGCACCCAGACTTCTATCGCTACGCGCGCGATGGGCGCGCGGTGGCGGACCGCGTCCTCGGGGCGCTCCCCCCCTCCGGGGAGGGGCACGGGACCATCGTGGCGGGCATCTTGGGCGGGGGGGGGCACCTGAGCGCGCGCGCCTCCACCCCCCTCGGCGCCCCAGGCGCGCCCTTTGAGTGGCGCGGGCAGGCGCCTGAGGTGGAGGCCCTCATCAGCTACCTCATGGGCGGTGAGCAGGGCGCCTCCTTTGACCCGCCGTGGGCGCAGGCCTTTGAGGACCCCGCCGCGCCCCTCGCGCACCTCATCAACCACTCTCACACGTTCGGGAACGGCTACTATACGCCCGAGAATCAAGGGTATGATGCGTTTATGGCGGGGGGGGGGGGGGGGGGGGGGGCGGGGGGGGGGGCGTGACGCCGCGCCCGGCGTTTTTCGCCGCCGGCAACAACGGGCTGTTCCCGCAAGATGAGCTGCTCACGCTGGTGGGCTACTACGGGCTGATGGTGAACTTTAAGGACCTGCTCGTGGTGGGCTCGGTGGAGAGCAACGACGCTGAGCACTCCGACACCTCCTCGCTCGGCCCCACCCTCGACGGGCGCCTCAAGCCAGACGTGGTGGCGCCGGGGTCGAGCGACCTGCGCCCCCTCGCCGGCTTTGAGGTGCAGGTGGGCGAGCTCCGCCTCCACGCGCGCCCCAGCTCGGGCGCCCCCGACCGCGTGTGGCGCTGGGGGGCGCCGGGGGGCTGGGTGGGGGCGGGGGGGCTCAACCCCAACGACCCCGAGCGCCCCGCGCGCGTCTCGCCCGGCGTGCTCTCCGGCTTCACCTACGGCGGCTCGTGGCAGACGCGCGTGCAGTGGACCGCGGGCGCGCCGCCCCCCGAGGCGCCCATCGAGGCGGCGCTCTATGAGGCGCTGAGCGTGGAGCTCCGCTACACCCTCCCCCCCGCCCCCCCGGCGGGCGACCCGCTCAACCCCGACCGCCCGCCCCTGCCCGCCACCCACGAGCTCCCCGGCTTCCTGCAGCTCCGCTACGGCGACGGCGTGGGGGAGGGGTTTGACGACGCGCTCTATTTCGCCTACGGCGAGCCCCTGCGCTCTGGGGAGTGGCGGCGGGTGCGCCTGCCGCTCGACGCGCCGTCGTGGGCGGGGGAGGTGCACCGCCTCCGCCTCACCCCCGGCCTCTACCTCGGCGGCGTGTATGCGCCGAGCCTCAGCGGCGGCTATGAGCTGGCCAGCGGCACCTCGATGGCCTCGCCCGCCGCCGCCGGGGTGGCGGCGCTCGCCCTCGAGCAGCTCGCCGCCCAGGGGCGCTACGACCTCGCCGCCGCCCCCCCGCCCCCCGCGGCGCTGCGGGCCCTGATGACTCACACGGCGCGCGACCTCGCCCGGGCGCCAGAGGCGGCGCGCGCCGCCTGGAATCCCGACACGCAGGCGCGCGGCGAGTACGGCGCGGGCCCCGACTGGAGCACGGGCTACGGCCTCGTGGACGCCGTGGCGCTCAGCGCGCTCATCGCCGCCGACGCCGCCGCCCCCCGCTGGCGAGAGGGCGTAGCGGCGCCGGGCGAGGTGCAGGTGTTCGCCCTCGAGGTCACGGGGGCGGGTCCCCTCAAGGTGACGCTGGCGTGGGACGACCCCGCCGGCAGCGCCCTCACGGCGCACTGGGCGCCCAAGCTGATTCACGACCTCGACCTCGCCGTCCTCGGCCCCGACGGCGCCGCCTACGGCCCCTGGGTGCTCACGCCGCCCCCCCTCCACGCCGAGCGCTACGAGGGCGGCGAGGACGAGTTCAGCGCCGGCTTCGTGCTGCCGGCGGCGCGCTGCCGGCGGGGGGGCCTCGAGGCGCTGTGGAGCGGCGCGCCGCGCGAGGGCCTCTCCGCCGCCCCCGACGACGTCGACCCCCTCGGCTTCGCCCCCCGCCTCAACCGCGGCTGCGTCGACGAGCTCAACCCCCAAGAGCAGGTGCGGCTCGACGCGCCCCGCCCCGGGCGCTACGAGGTGGTGGTGCGCGGCCCGCGCGCGGGGGGGGCGCCGCAGCCGTTCACCTTAGTGTGGTCACAGGGCTGCGCTTGGGATATATCAGACCCCGCGCCCGCGCGCGCCCCCTCGCGGGCGCCCTGACCGCCGCGGCGCGAGGAGTCCGATGAGCGACCCCCACTTCCTCATCCTCTACGTCGTGCGCGACCGCGTGCGCTCGCTCAAGGGCCTCTTCGGCGCCCTCTCGCGCCAGACCTACAAGGACTGGCAGGCCACCTTCATCGACGACGGCTCGTCCGACGACACCCCCAAGGAGCTGCGCCGCCTATCGCAGATGTTTGGGCTAGAGCGGCGCGTCAGAATCATCGAGAGTCCCGAGCCGCGCGGCGCCGCCGCCCACGTCTGGGAGCAGCTCGCCCCCTTCGGCGCGCGCCTCACCCCGCCCGCCGAGGGCGAGGTGAGCCACGTGCTCCTCATGGGCGCCCGCTTCAAGCTCGCCGAGCCCACCAGCCTCGCCACCCTCGCCGAGGCGCACCAGGAGGGCTGGGCGGTGGCGTGGGGGCCGTGGCGGGACGCGCAGGGGCGGGCGAGCGAGGACAGCGCGCTGCACCCCTTTGAGCCCATCCGCCGCCAGCCGTGGGTCTTTAGCGGCCCCTTCTCCTTTGAGGCGCGCTACGCCCGCGTCATGACGGCGCGCGACCTGCAGGGCGAGGGGGGGCGTTTTTTTGACCTCGGCGCGGGGCAGGCGGTGGGGTACGCGGTGTGCGAGGCCACCGTCAAGCGCCGCGCGCTCCGCGAGGCGCTGTTCGAGACCGACCAGGACGAGCCGCCCCCCTACCGCGCCGGCCTGTGGCGCGAGGAGCGCGTGCCGCCAGACCTGCAGCGCGCCCTCTCGCACCTCGGCCGCCGCCCCTCCAAGGAGCCGCGCGTGGACCCGCGCTTCTTCCAAGAGCACCTCTACGCCTTCATGGAGATGGCCTTTATCGCCGAGCGCCAGCTGACGCGGCGCGACGTGAGCTTCGCCCCCGCCGCCGCCCTAGCGGGCGCCTACCCGCCGCGCCCGAGCGGCGAGGGGGAGCCCCCCCTCGACGACGAGCTCGCCGGGGAGGACCTCAGCCCCAAGGAGCGGCGCGAGCGGCTCCTGCTGATGGACATCGAGGACGTGGAGATGCTCGCCGAGGCGGGCGACCACGCGCAGGCGCTCACCTTCTTCCAGGACCTCGCCAAGCACGCCCCCGACAGCGCGCGGGTCCAGACCAACATCGGCGTGCTCCTGTGGGGCAAGGAGGAGCCGCAGACGGCGATGAAGCACTTCATGCTCGCGATTCGCTACGACCGCGACAATCGCGACCCGGTGATGAACTGCGCGGGGGCGTGGGTGGAGCTGGGGCGGCTCGACCAGGCGATGTCGATCTGCAAGGATTTCCTCAGCCGCCACCCCGCCGACGAGCCTGTGAGGAGTCTCCTCAGGGAGCTCGAGTCGCTGGCGTGAGGGCGCGGGCGTGAGGGCGCGGGCGTGAGGGCGCGGGCGGCGCGGGCGGCGCGGGCGCTCCCGTGGGGGGCGGCGCTCACCCTCACGCTCACGAGCGCCCTCGCGCGGCGCGGCTGGGTGAGCGGGCCGCTCTGGTCGCTCTACGAGGCGCTCTCGCCCGCCCTCTACCTGCTGCTCTCGCTCGCCCTCCTCGCCCTCGTCGCCCGCGGCGGGCGCGCGCGCCTGCGCCGCACGGCGCCCCCCGCGCTGCTGGCGGCGAGCGCGGGGCTGGCGCTGTGGTCCCCCGCGTGGCTGCTGCGCGCCGAGGCGCCCCCCGCCCCCCCACCCCACATCACCCTCACCACCTGGAACGTGGCGCGCCTCGGCGAGCTGGCGCCCCCCGCGGGGCGCGAGGAGGAGGCGGCGGCGCGCCTGCGCTGCGTGAGCGAGGCGCTCGCCGCGACGCCGAGCGACCTCATCGCCCTGCAGGAGGTGTCGCGGCGGCGCCTGAGCGCCCTAGAGGCGCACCTCGACCTCCGCTGCGCGCACATCGACTACCACGGGCTCGGGGGCGGGTGGCGGGGCGGGCTGGCCGTGTGCGCCCCGCGGGTCGGCGCGTGGCGGATCACGCGCGCGCGCGACTTCGCCCTCGGCGGCGACTGGCGCGCCCTGTTCGCCGAGGTGGAGGCCCCCGGCGCGGGCGCCGGCGCGCCCCCGCGGCGGCTCAACCTCCTCAACGTGCACTTCTCCCCCCTCCGCATCGGCGCGCGCGACGTCAAGAGCGCCCTGCGGGGGGGCGCGGGGGCGGTGCTGGGGCTGCTGCGGCAGGCGGGGCAGAACACCGCGC
Organism: Deltaproteobacteria bacterium; assembly: GCA_016874875.1. Taxonomy (GTDB): domain Bacteria; phylum Myxococcota_A; class Bradymonadia; order UBA7976; family VGTA01; genus VGTA01. Next base: position 4,529 of record VGTA01000133.1, read on the forward strand.
GCCAGACCGCGCAGCTCGACGACCTCCGCCGCGCCCTAGAGACGCTGCGCGACCCCACGCTCATCGCCGGCGACTTCAACGCCCCCCCCCACACCGCCCTCCACCGCGCGCTGCAGGAGTCGCTCGACGGGGAGTGGGTGGACGCGTGGCAGGAGGCGGGGGCGAGCTTTGGCGCCACGCGCTACATCACCCCGTGGCTCCCCCTGCGGATCGATTTCATCTACGCGCGCGCCGGCACCTTTGAGTTTGGGTCGGCGGTCGTGCCTCGAGTAAAGTGCTCGGACCACCTACCGGTGCGGGCGCGCGGGTGGGTGCGGGAGACCCCAACGCGCGCCTCGGGCGAGGAGTCGTGAGGGCGTGAGGCCGCTCGCTCGCGCTGAGGCTGCTCGCTCGCGCTGCTGCAGCCCGTGGCGCGGCGCCCGAGATGAGCGCTTCCGCCGCGCGGGCGCCGAGCCCCCTACCGCCCCCCCTGCCGCCGCAGCGCGTCCATCCGCTTCACCTCCGCCTCCACCCTGCGGCGGTGCGACTCGTGATCGAGGAGCCCATAGAGCACCTCCACCTCCTCAGGGTCCACGAGGCGCGGATACAGCAAGAGGATCGCGTCCTGCCGGTCCCCGCTGAACGCCAACGACCCCACCAGCACCTCCGCTTGACTCACCTTGAGGTGCTCCTCGCGCGCCACCTCGCGCACGAGGGCCATCTTCTCCTCGCGGAAGGCGGCGGCCTCGAGGGCGCCCCAGCGCTGGCTGAAGCGCACCGCCGACATCGGCGCGGGGGGCGCGAGGCGCTCCACCCCCTGCGCGTCGCGGGTGAGCACGGGCGGGGGCGGCGGGGCGCTGTAGTCAACGCGGGCGGACACCTTGAGCGCCCCCCGCAGCCCCTCCACGGTGGCGCGCAGGAGGGCGATCTGCGCCCCGAGCGCGCGCTGCGCGTTCTCCTCCACCATCTTGGACATGTGCGCGAGCGCCTCGAGCCCCGCCAGCGTCTGCTCGAGCTGCCGCGCGAGGGCGGCGGCGTCCACCACCGTGGGGGCGCGCATGGCGGCGAGCGCCTCTAGGGAGATTCCCTTGAGCGTCACGGGCACCGCCGCCTCCTGCCCCCGCCCCTCCGCCCCCCCCGCGGGCTGCGCGGCGGCGGGGGCGGCGGGCCAGGAGGAGAGGGTGAGGGCGAGGGCGAGGGCGAGGGCGCCGCGGAGGGCGCGGGCGCTCACGGAGTCGCCCCCGGAGTCACGGGCGGCGAGGCGGCGGCGGGGCGGGTGAGGCAGGCGGGCACGGGCGGCGGGGCGCTGCTCTGGAGCGCCACGCCCTTGGCGCGCGAGGTCACCAGGTAGGCGCGGCAGGCGGCGAGGCACTCGTGAATCTGGCGGAAGAAGACTCGCTCCTCCGTCACCCCCTGCCGCGTGAGATTCTCCATGATGTCGTCGGCGGAGCGCTGGCAGAGGCGGTCGATGGCGCGCACCTCGGCGAGGGAGACGTGCTCGGGGTGGTAGGCCTTGGTGTAGAGCAGCGCCGCCACCATGAGCGCGCTGATAGCGCCCATGAGGGCGAAAAGCTGCTTGAGACTCAGCATCGGGCGGTCCTTTCGGTCCTTTCGGTCCTTTATGTCCTCGGTGTCCTCGGTGTCCTCGGTGTCCTCGGTGTCCTCGGTGTCCTCGGTGTCCTCGGTATCCTCGGTGTCCTCGGTGTCGGAGGCGGGGCGGGCGCCTCAGGCGCCTCAGGCGCGCGCACGGGCCAGCGCCTCAGCGGCGAGGCGGCGCAGCTCGGCCTCCGGGGCCGCGGGGAACGCTGCGCGCACGCGCCCGAGCGCCGCGGCGAGCGCCGGGTCGTCCGTGGGACGGGGCGCCCCCTCCTCCTCGGGGCAGGAGAGCCCCGCGGCCGCGCGCTTCTCCACGAGCGCGCGCACGAGCGCGGGGTCAAGCGGGCGCACCCCGCCCAGCGCCTCGGCGTGGTGGGCGAGGCGGGCGACGTGCTCCACGAGCTCGAGGCGCAGGTAGGCGAGCTCGAGGGTGGGGCCCCAGGCGAGCGCGCCGTTGCCCGCGATCAGCACCGCGTCGCAGCGACGGACCCACGGCGCGAGGGCGTCGAGGGCGGGCTGCCCCGGAGCGCTCAGCGGCACGAGCGGGATGTGCGCGCCGAGCGACACCACCGCCTCAGGCAAGAACGGGTGCGGCAGCGGCCGCTGCGCCGCCCCCCAGGCGGTGGCGTAGGGCGGGTGCGCGTGCGCCACCGCCCCCACATCCGCCCGCAGGCGATAGACGCCGAGGTGCAAGTTGAGCTCGCTGAAGGGCTTGGCGCGCCCGCTCAGCCGCTGCCCGCGGTCGTCCACCACCAGCAGGTCGTCGAGGGTGACGTCGCGCTTGCTGAAGGCGGTGGGGGTGCACACGAACCGCGGCGGCTCCCCGGCGTCGCCCACGCGCGCCGAGAGGTTGCCGTCGTGGTTGGCCACCCACCCCGCCGCGTGCATCTGGAGGCTGTAGCGGACGAGGTCGCGGCGCAGGTGCGCCTCAGCGCGCGGCGTATGAGCGCTCACCGCCCGCCCCCCGCCGCGCCCGCCGCGCCCGCCGCGCCCTCGCGATCATACGAAATGAGGTCCACCACCCCCACGATGAGGTCGCGGATGGGCCCCGCGTCCTTGCCGAGGACCTGGCGGATGCCGTTGCCCTCCTGCAGAATCAGCACCCGGTCGCCCACCCCCGCCTGCGCGTGGTCCACGGCGATCTCCTCCACGCCCGTGGGGTCGCCCTCGGGGGTGAGCAGCTCACAGAGGAGGAGGCGGCGCCCCTCGTAGGCGGGGTGGCGGATGGTGCACACGACGGTACCGGTGACGCGCGCCAACCTCACGGCGCCCCCTCCCCCACCTGCACGTCGTCCACGATCCCCACGACGGCGGCGTCCACCGGCACGAACGTGACGTCGCAGGCGAGGGCCGCCTCGCGGCTCGCTACGCACATCACGCGCTCCCCCACCCCCGCCTGCGTCGCGTCGATCGCCACGTGCGGCTCCCCCGCCGACGACCCGTCGGCGCGCAGGGGCTCCACCACCAATAAGCGATAGCCTTCTAGCCCCGTGTACTTTATTGTGGCGACCACGGTCCCGATCACGCGACCTAGATACATCTCTTTGTCCTTGGCCTGAGGTTTTACATGGACGAGCCTACCCACATGCTCGATTTAATCAAGCGCCGCCGCACGATCCACCGCTATTTGGACCGCCCCGTGCCGC
>VGTA01000134.1 GCA_016874875.1 Deltaproteobacteria bacterium
CCACCGCCACGCCGTCGAGGCGCATGGCGGGGTCGTCTGACTTGAGCATATCATAGAGCGCCAGCGCTCCCACGCTCACCGCCAAGAGCGCCTCCATCTCCACGCTCGTGCGCCCCACCGACTCCACCCGCGCCTGCACGTCCACGCGGTTGGCGGCGAAATGGAGGCTAAACTCCACATCCACGCGTGTGAGGTGCGACGTGTGACAGAGGGGGATGAGCTGCGGCGTCGCCTTCGCCGCCTGCACCGCCGCCACCCGCGCCACCGCCAGCGCGTCCCCTTTCGCCGTCTGCCCGGAGGCGAGCGCCGTGAGCGTCTGCGATGAGACGAGCAGGCTGCCGCGCGCCACCGCCGCGCGCCGCCCCTCGGGGCGCTCGCCCACGTCGGCGAGCCGCGCCACCCGGGCGCCCTCATAGCTGGGGGGATGCTGCGACATCTGAACTCCTCTATGGCTGATGATCGGGCGACCTGTGTGCGATGTGCTCGATGTGCTCGATGTGCTCGATGTGCTCGATGTGCTCGATGTGCTCGATGTGCTCGATGTGCTCGATGTGCTCAGCGCGCTCACCTCAGCGCGCGACCAATGCGCCCCTCACCCCTCCGCGCCAGAGCCCGCGCGCCGCGCGCGGGGCTTCCCGGGCGTCTGCGCCACGTCCTTCTCCTGCGCGGCGGTTGGCGCCTTGGCGCGGGGCTTGGCGGAGGCGGCGGGGTCCTTAGCGGGCTCCTTGGCGGAGTCCTTGGCGGAGTCCTTGGCGGAGCCCTTGGCGGACGCCTTGGCGGAGTCCTTGGCGGAGTCCTTGGCGGACGCCTTGGCGGAGTCCTTGGCGGACGCCTTGGCGGGCGCCTTGGCGGGCGCCTTGGCGGGGGCGCGGCGGGCGCCCTTCGCGCCGCCCTTCGCCGCCCGCGCGAGCAGCAGCTCCACCGCCTCCGCCATCGTCAGCGCCTCCAGCGACGCGCCCTTCGGCAGCGAGGCGTTCAGCGCCCCGTGCTTCACGTAGGGGCCGTAGCGGCCCTCAAGGACCTCCACCGCCCCGCCCTCCGGGTGCTCGCCGAGGGCGCGCAGGACCTGCGGGGTGGCGCGGCGGGACACCGACGACTCCTTCTCCGACAGGAGCTCGAGCCCCCGCTCCAGCGTCATCGAGAAGAGGTCATCGCCGGCGGCGAGGGAGGCGAACACCTCCTCGCGCTGCACGTAAGGACCAAAGCGCCCGAGCCCCAAGCGCACCGCGCGCCCCTCGGCATCCTCGCCGAGGGGGCGGGGCAGCGACAGGAGGGTGAGCGCCTGCTCGAGCGTCACATCCGCGAGCGGGAGGCCCTTGGGGAGGCTAGCGCGCTTGGGCTTCTCGCCCTCGCCGAGCTGCACATAGGGCCCGTAGCGCCCATCGCGCGCGAACACCGGCGCCCCCGCCTCGTCGTGCCCGAGCGGCAGCTCCCCCGCCGCCGCCTGCGCCAGGCGCGTCTCGATCCAGGCGCGCGTCACCTCGTCGGGACTCACGTCCGCCGGGAGCGACAGCGTGGCGCGCCCCTCCGCGCCCCCTTCGCCCGCCTTGCTGTACTCGATAAAGGGCCCAAAGCGCCCCACGCGCACCTCGTAGCCGTCGTAGTGGGGGCCCTTGATGGCGCAGATCTCGCGGGGGTCGATGGCGTCGCTGAGGCGCATGCCCGAGAGGAGCTGCTGGTCATAGAACGACTGCAGGCGCTCCACGTGGCTCGCGCCGGTGGTGATCTCGTCGAGCCAGCCCTCCATGGACGCGGTGAACTCGGGGTCCACCACCTCGCGGAAGGAGCGCTCGAGCAGCTGCGTCACCGCCATCGCCGTGAAGGTGGGCACGAGCTGCCGCCCCACCGCGCGCACATAGCCGCGGCGCTGAATCGTGTCGATGATGCTCGCGTAGGTGCTCGGGCGCCCCACGCCCTCGCTCTCGAGCGCCTTGACGAGCGAGGCCTCCGTGAAGCGCGCCGCGGAGCGCGTGTGGTGCTCCTCGGGGGTGAGCGCCTCGAGCGACAGGCGCTGCCCCTCGCGGAGGGGCGGCAGGGGCGCGCCGTCCTCCTCGCCGGTGTCGTAGGCGGCGAGGAAGCCCGCCGCGAGCAGCTCGCGCCCCGACGCCTTGAGCTCGAGGGGCTCCGGCGCGTCCACGCGCAGCGTGACCGACGTGTACGACAGCTCCGCCGCCTCCATCTGGCACGCCATCGCCCGACGCCAGATCAGCGTATAGAGCCGCGCCTCCTGCTCGCCGAGGCCGAGCGCCTGCGCGTCGCGCATCTCCGTGCCCGCCGGGCGGATCGCCTCGTGCGCCTCCTGCGCGCCCTTGCTCTGCGCGCTGTAGACGCGCGGGGCGGGCGGCAGCGCCTTGGCGCCATACCGGCGCGCCACCTCGGCGCGAATCGCCGCCACCGCCTCGCTGGCGAGGGCGGGGGCGTCCGTGCGCATGTAGGTGATGTAGCCGCTCTCGTAGAGGCTCTGCGCCACGCGCATGGTCTGCGTGGCGCTCCAGCCGAGCTGGCGGTTGGCCTCCTGCTGGAGCGTGGAGGTGATAAAGGGCGGGGGCGGCAGCTTGCGGGCGGCGCGGCGCTCGAGCTGCGTCACCTCCGCCTCGCGCGGCGCGCTCATCACCTGCGCGGCGAGGGCGCGCGCCGCGGGGCCGAGGAGCAGGCGCGCCCCCCCCTCGAGGCGCGGCGCGCCCGTCTCGGGGTCAAAGTGCGCGCCGGAGGCGAGCGGCGCGCCCCCCACGCGCGCCACGGCCGCCTCAAACCCCTGCGCCCCCTCCCCCGCCGCCAGCGACGCGCGCAGCCCCCACCACTCGGCGCTCACGAAGCGCATGCGCGCCCGCTCGCGCTCCACCAAGATCTTCACCGCCGCGCTCTGCACCCGCCCCGCCGAGAGGCGCGGCGCGATCTTCTTCCAGAGCAGCGGCGACACCACGTAGCCCACCAGGCGGTCGAGCACGCGGCGCGTCTCCTGCGCGCGCACCAGACTCTCGTCGAGGGGGCGCGTGGCGCTCAGGGCGCGCACGATGGCCTGCTCGGTGATCTCGTGGAACACCATGCGCTTGGTGGGCACGCGGGGCTGCAGCACCTGCAGGAGGTGCCAGCCGATCGACTCCCCCTCGCGGTCCTCGTCGGTGGCGATGTAGAGCTCCTCCACCTCGCGCAGCAGCGCCCGCAGCTCCGCGATGTGCTTCTTTTTGTCGGCGGGGATCACGTAGAGGGGCTCAAAGCCCTCCTCGATGTTGACCCCCACGCGCGCCCACGGCTTGGCCTTGAGCTCCTCGGGGATCTCGGCGGCGGACGAGGGGAGGTCGCGGACGTGGCCTAGCGAAGCGACGACATGGTAGGCGGGGCCTAAAAAGCGGCTGATGGTCTTGGCCTTGGTGGGGGACTCGACGATCACCAGCGCGCGGGCTCTCTGCTCAGTCAAGGGAGTCTCTCTCGTCTAAGGGTCTTGAGCGCTAGGGTATACTTTGACAGCGCCGCGGATTTCAAACATCAACACACATCCACAGGCGCTCGCCGCGCAGAAACCTCAGCGCCGCGCCGCCGCCACCGCACAGACCGCACGGAGTGCCCTCGATGGACCCACGATTTGAAGCGCTCCTCAGCGGCCTCTCGCGCGCGCTCATCGGCAAGCCGCAGGTGGTGGAGCTCACCGCGATCGGCGCCCTCGGCGGGGGGCACCTGCTCCTCGAAGACCTCCCCGGCGTGGGCAAGACCACCCTCGGGCGCGCCGCGGCGCGGCTGCTCGGCGGGGAGTTCCAGCGCGTGCAGCTCACCGCCGACGTCATGCCGAGCGACCTCACCGGCGTCAGCGTCTTTCACCCCGTGGAGGGGCGCTTCGCCTTTCAGCCCGGCCCCCTCTTCTGCAACGTCCTCCTCGCCGACGAGGTGAATCGCGCCAGCCCCAAGGCGCAGTCGAGTCTGCTCGAGGCGATGGCGGAGGGGCAGGTGACGGTGGACCGCCAGACCCACGCGCTGCCGAATCCCTTCTGGGTGATCGCCACGCAGAACCCCTCCACCTTCGAGGGCACCTTCCCCCTCCCCGAGAGCCAGCTCGACCGCTTTGGGCTGTCCACCGAGGTGGGCTACCCCCCCCTCGAGGCCGAGCGCGCCGCGCTCAAGATGGGGGGCGGCGACCGCGCCCTCGACTCGCTCGCCCCCGTGTTCACGCCCGCCGAGTGGGCGGCGGAGCGCGCGCGCGCCCTCGCCGTGCGCGTGGACGACGCCCTCGTGGACTACATCCTCGCCGTCACGCGCCACACCCGCGAGCACCCTGAGCTGCAGGTGGGGGTGAGTCCGCGCGGCGCGCTCGGCTGGCAGCGCGCCTGCCAGGCGCGCGCGCACCTCAAGGGGCGCGCCTTTGTGACCCCCGACGACGCCAAGACCCTCGCCGTCCCCGCCCTCGCCCACCGCGTGTGGCCCCGCCGCCGCGGCGCCTCCGCGGCGCAGCGGCGCGCCCTCATCGAGGACGCCCTCGCGCGCGTGCCCCTGCCGCGCTGAGGGCCCGCTCGCCCTACGCCGCGCCTCCCAAGAGGCGAATCAGCCACCCGCGCACCCCCCCCAGCGGCGCGCGCCGCGCCCCCCCGGCGCCCCCCCCGGCGCCCCCCCCGGCGCCCTCCCCGGCGCCCTCCCCGGCCTGCAGCGCGTCCAAGGCGACCACGAGCTCACGCTCCGCCGCCGTCATCGCTTTTGGGACCACCACCTCCAGCGTCACCAGCATGTCCCCCACCGCGCGGCCCTGAAGCGAGGGGAGGCCCTTGCCGCGGAGCTTGAGCACCTGCCCCGGCTGGCTCCCCGCGGGGACCTTGAGGCGCACCTCGCGCCCCTCGAGGGTGGGCACCGACACGGAGGCGCCGAGGGCGAGCTTGGGGAAGGGGAGCTCGAGGGTGTGGTGGAGGTCGAGGCCCTCGCGCTCAAAGCGCTCATGAGGGAGCACCTGCACGCGCAAGTACAGGTCCCCCGCCGCGCCGCCCACCTGGTCGCCCTCCCCCGCCACCCGCAGCACCTGCCCCGTCTCCACCCCCGCGGGCGTCGTCACCTCCACCGTCACCTCCTCCTGCGTCCCCCCCGCGCCGTAGCAGGCGCCGCAGGGCACGCGGAGGTCCACGCCTCGCCCCTGGCAGGCGGGGCAGGGCTGCGCGATCACCAAGAACCCGCGCTGCACGCGCACCTGCCCCGTGCCGCGGCAGGTGCCGCAGGGCTGCGGCGGGCGGCCGTCCTTGGTGCCGTGGCCCTTGCAGGTCGCGCAGGTGACCTTGCGGCGCACGCGCACCGACGAGGCGCCGCCCGTGAGCACGAGCGCGAGGGGGAGCTCGAGCGTGACCTCCACGTCGCGGCGCGGGGGGCGCGCGCGCTGCCCAAAGAGCGAGGCGAAGAGCTCATTGAACATGTCATGCCCAAAGATGTCCTGCAGGTCGCTCTGGCTCACCCCCCCGCCCTCAAAGGGGTTGCTCGGCGCTTCGCCGCGCCCATAGCGGTCATAGCGCTTGCGGCGCTCGGGCTCCGAGAGGACGGCGTAGGCCTCGTTGATGAGCTTAAAGCGGTCCTCGGCCCCCGGCTCTGAGCTGCGGTCGGGGTGGTGCTGCAGGGCCATCTTGCGATAGGCCTTCTTGATCTCGTCGGCGTCCGCGTCGCGGGTGACGCCGAGGACCTGATAGTAGTCTTCTTGGCTCAAGGGCTTCAGCGCTCCCCGTCATCCTCGTTGATGTGCACCACCTCCACGGCCTCTAGCCCAAAGCCCTCCGCGTCCTCCATCGTCAGCGGCGCCCCGCCGGGGATGCTGTAGCTCCCGGTGGGCGCGCGGGGGGGGGGAGCGGCGGCGGTGTAGGCGGCGGGGGCGGCGGGGGCGGCCGTGGCCTGCTGGGAGATGGCCTCGGAGATGCGGTACGCCGACTGCTCTAGATTCTGCGTCGCCAAGAGCAGCTCCTCCGGGTCCTGCGTGTCGAGGCTGCGCTTGAGCGTCGCCACGTCCTGCTGGATGTCCGCGACGTCGAGGGGCGAGATGACGTGCATGTACTCCTTGAGGGAGCTCTCGGTGGAGTGGAGGAGCGTGTGCGCTTGGTTACGGAGCGCCACGAGCTCACGGCGGACGGCGTCCTGCGCCTGGTGCTGCGCTGCCTCCTGCACCATGCGCTGGATCTCAGCGTCGCTGAGGCCGCCCGAGGCGCGCACCTCCACCTGCTGCCGCCGCCCCGTACCGAGGTCGCGCGCGCTCACGCTCAGGATGCCGTTGGCGTCGATCTCAAACGACACCTCGATCTCGGGCACGCCGCGCGGGGCGGGGGGGATGCCGAGCAGCGTGAAGCGCGCGAGGGAGCGGTTGTCCTTGGCGAGGGGGCGCTCCCCCTGCAGCACGTGCACCTGCACGAAGGGCTGGTTGTCCACGGCGGTGCTAAACACCTGCGAGGAGGCGAAGGGGATGGTGGTGTTCTTGTCGATGATCTTGGTCATCACCCCGCCCTGCGTCTCCACGCCGAGGGAGAGGGGGGTGACGTCGAGCAGCACCACGTCGTCCACCTCCCCGTCGAGCACGCCGCCCTGGATGGCGGCGCCCACCGCCACCACCTCGTCGGGGTTGAGGCCCTTGGTGGGCTGGCGCCCAAAGAACTCCGCCACGCGCTCCTGCACGCGCGGCATGCGCGTCATGCCCCCCACGAGCAGCACGGCGTCGATGTCGGCCACCGTGAGGCCGGCGTCCTCGAGGGCGATCCTGCACGGCTCGATGCTGCGCTCGACGAGGTGCTCCACCATCGCCTCGAGCTGCGCGCGGGTGAGGGACGTGATCAGGTGCTGCGGCCCCTGCGCGTTGGCGGCGATGAAGGGGATGTTGATCTCCGTCTCGAGGGAGGAGCTCAGCTCGTGCTTGGTCTTCTCGGCGGCCTCCTTGAGGCGCTGCAGGGCCATGCTGTCGCCGCTCAGGTCGATCCGCGTCTGCTCATAGAAGGTGGAGAGCAGGTGGTCGATGATACAAAAGTCAAAGTCCTCGCCCCCGAGGTACGTGTCGCCGCTGGTGGAGCGCACCTCAAAGACGCCGTCCGAGAGCTCTAGGATCGAGATGTCAAACGTGCCGCCGCCGAGGTCATACACCGCCACGAGCTCCGCGCGCTGGCGATCGAGCCCATAGGCGAGGGCGGCGGCGGTGGGCTCGTTGATGATGCGGAGGACGTTGAGGCCGGCGATCTGCCCGGCGTCCTTGGTGGCCTGGCGCTGCAGGTCGTTGAAGTAGGCCGGGACGGTGATGACCGCCTCCGTCACCTCCTGCCCGAGGTACTCCTCGGCGGTGTCCTTCATCTTCTTGAGCACAAAGCTGCCCACCTGCGCGGGGCTGTAGGGCTTGCCCTGAATCTCCACCCAGGCGTCGCCGTTGGCGGAGGGCACGATGTTGTAGGGGAGGCGCCCCACGTAGCTCTGCACCTCCTCGCTCTGCAGCTTGCGCCCGATGAGGCGCTTGGAGGCGAAGACGGTGTTCTGAGGGTTGGTGATCGCCTGACGCTTGGCGATCTGGCCCACGAGGCGCTCCCCTTGCTGAGTGATCGCCACCACCGAGGGGGTCGTGCGGCTCCCCTCTGAGTTGGGAATCACGACGGGCGCGCCCCCCTCGATGTAGGCGACGCAGGAGTTGGTGGTGCCCAGGTCGATCCCAATGATCATCAGAAGCCCTCTTCTCGCTCGAGACGTGTGAAGTTTAGCTCAACGCGCCGACAGAGTGTCTTAAAGGGTTTGGGAGCGCAAGAC
>VGTA01000135.1 GCA_016874875.1 Deltaproteobacteria bacterium
CACATCCACGCCGTCGCCCCCGCCCCCCTCACCCCCGGCCAGGAGGCCGAGGTCACCGGGGAGCGCTTTGGCGAGATCAACCAGCGCTGGGCCCAGGGCGACGCCCCCAGCCACCAGGTCTCCATCGGCGGGCGCCCCCTCGAGGTCCTCGACTGGCGAGACGAGCGGCTGCGCGTGCGCCTCCCCGCCGACACGCCGCGCGGGGAGACGGTGCTCGTGGTGCGCGCCCTCGGGCTCGTGAGCGCCCCCCACCCCGTCCGCGTGGCGGGCGCGCCCGGCGCTGACCCCGGCGCTGACCCCGGCGCTGACCCCCGCCTCCCCGACGGGGGCCCCCCGCCCCCCGCCCGGCCTCCGCTCACGCAGACCTACACCCCCGACGCCCCCGCCGACCTCACCCTCGCCCCCGCCCTCGCCGGCCCCCCCGAGGCGCGCGAGCTCCACGTCACCCTGCGCGCCCCCGCGGGCGCCCGACGGGGACTCTGGGGCGTCGCCGCCCACCTGCTGTTTGACCCCGCCCGCCTCCGCTTCCTCGGCGCGCTCGACCCCGCCCCGGGCGGCGCCGCCTCCCCCCCGCAGGCGCTGCGCGCCGTGGAGCCCCCGCGCCTCCCCGGGCGCGTGATGCTCTACAGGGCCTACGTTGACCCCGCCCCCGACGCCGACGCGCCCATCACACTGCGCTTTGAGGCGCTCGGCGGCGACGACGACCTCACGCGCGCCCCCCTGCGCTTCACCTTCGCCCCCCGCTTTAGCGGCGCGCGGGACGCGAGCGGCGCCCCCCTCTCCCGCACTTGGTCTGGAGGCACGCTCTCTCATGCGCGCTGATCCCCCTCACGCCGCCCCGCTCCGCGCTCCGCTCAGCGCCCTCCTCAGCGCCCTCCTCAGCGCCCTCCTCAGCGCCCTCCTCAGCGCCCTCCTCAGCGCCGCCCTCAGCGACCGCACCCCCGCCCACGCGCAAGCCCCGCGCCGCGCCGCCCCCCTCTGCGCCGATTCCTCGCGCGCCCACGCCCTCCGTGCCGCGCGCCTCGCCGCCGACGCTGACGCGCGGCGCGCCCGGGCGGGGCGGGGCGCGCACCACAAGAGCACAGGGGAGCGCGTGGGCCCCATCGACCTCGAGGCCGTGGAGGTCACGCTCGCCGTGGACGCCCCCGGCGCCCTCCCCGCCCGCGCCGCGCTCGACCTGCGCGTCGTGGCCACGGAGGAGGCGGCGGAGGTGGGGCTGCTGCTGCTCTACTCCTCGGTCAACGCCGCCGCGCTCAACGAGCCCAGCGGCCCCGTCCCCCTCGCGGTGACGCAGGACGAGACGGGCGTGCAGCGCCTCGCCCTCCCCCGCGCCCTCGCCCCCGGGGAGGTCGCCCTGCTCACCCTCGACGTCTCCATCTCCTACCCCCTCGGCGAGGACGACCTGAGCGCCTTTGAGGGGGGCGAGGTGTCGCACTTCCTAGGCTTTGGGCTGCTCCCCCTGAGCCCCGAGTTCCCCCTCGACGACGTGTTCACCGTGAGCACCACGTTTGACGTGCGCGCCGAGGGCGTGTTCCCCGCCGGGATGGGCGAGCCGGGGGCGCGCCCGGCGGCAGGGGCGGTGGGGCGCTGGCGCTTTGACCTGCCCGACCCCACCTACCTCTTCGCCTACACCCTCACCCGCCAGCCCCCCCAGCGCCCCGCGCGCGGCCTCGTGGAGCTCTACCCCCCCGCCCCCTCGGCGCTCGACCCCGCCGCGGACCTCGCGGCCCCCGCCCTGCTGCTCGAGGACGCGCTCATCGCCCACGGCGCTCGCTACGACCTCGCCTACCCCAGCTTCACCCACGCCCTCACCCAGATCACCGCCCTCGCGGGCGCCGCGGTCGCCCCCCCGTCGATGACCCTCCTCCCCGAGGACCTCTGGGGCGCGGACGCGCGCGACCCCGCTCAGGCGCGGGTGCTCGAGCTCATATTGGGGCACGAGGCGGCGCACCAGTGGTTCTTTCGCCGCCTCCGCATGGGCCAAGAGAGCCACGCCTGGCTCTCGGAGGCGCTCGCCGAGTACAGCGCCGCCCGCTTCGCCGAGGAGCGCGCCGGGCGGGGCGCCCCGGGCGCGGGCTACATCTTTGAGGTGGACCGCGACGTCTACCTCCACTTCCGCCGCTCCGGCGCGCCCGAGTGGCCCCTCGCCAGCTTTGACAACGAGCAGGACCCCCGCAGCTACTACCCCGTGGTCTACCTCCGCGGGATGTCGGTCCTGCGGATGCTCGAGCGGCGCCTCGAGAACCTTGACGAGGTGCTCGCGGCCTATGTGCGCGAGCACGAGGGGCGCTTCGTGACCACCGAGGACCTCTACGAGGCCGCCTCGCGCCTCGGCGTCCCGCGCGCCGACCGCTTTGAGTGGGACCGCGGTGACTTTTTCGGTCGCTGGGTGTATGACACGCACATCGTGGAGCTGGCGGCGGAGGCGCGCTACGTCTCGGATGACGAGAGCGCCCTGTCGCTCACGCAAGTCTCCGCGCCCCTCCGCGACGCCCTCACCGTGTCGCGCCGCGCCCCCTCGGCGGCGCTCCCCCCCGAGGTCACGACGCTCCCCCTCGGCTCGCGCGGCCCGCTCGAGGACGTCGAGGGCGGCTGGCAGGCGCTCACCCTCGACCCCGACGGCGACCTGCTCTGGCGCGCCTCCTACGCCGAGCCCCGCGACCTCGACCTCAACGGGGTGGTGGACGGCCTCGACGCCCTTGAGGCGCTCGCCCGCCTCGGGGACGCCGTGGACGACTACGCCCGCCCGCGCCGCTGGCTCCCCGCGCTCGACGAGGCGGGCGACGGCGTGGTCGATGAGGTGGACGCGCGCCGAGTGGTCGACTCCATGGGGACGGCTGTGATAGAGAGGGGTGAGTAGCGGCACGGCCCTGAGCGGGGAGGAGCGCCCATGAGCGACACACAGAGCAAAGCGGCGGGCGCGGGCCGGGCGGAGACGGAGCTGAGCGCCGCGGAGCGCGCCCTCAGGGAGTTCGTCCACATCGACCACGACCGCGGCCGCCGCTGCGGGGTGGGGGAGGTGGTCTTTGGGCAGGGCAAGCGCCCCGAGGAGGTGGCGCAGATTCTCGCCGCGCTGTGCCGCGCTCAGGGGCGCGCGCTCGCCACCCGCGTGACCCCCGAGGCGGCGGCGGCGGTGGGCGGGCTGCTCGCGGCGGAGGACGCCCTCCCCCCCCTGCGCTATGACCCGCTCGCCCGCTGCCTGACGCTCGAGGCGACTCCCCCGGCGCCCGCGGGGCGCGGCGAGGTGCTGGTGCTGTCGGCGGGCACCAGCGACGGCGCGGTGGCGGCGGAGGCGGCGCGTGTCCTTGAGTTCCTCGGGCACCGCGCCGCCCGCATCAGCGACGTGGGGGTGGCGGGGCTGCACCGGCTGCTCGGGCACCTCGACCGCTTGCGCGCGGCGGAGGTGATCATCGCCTGCGCGGGCATGGAGGGGGCGCTGCCGAGCGTGGTGGCGGGGCTCGTGGAGTGCCCCGTGATCGCCGTCCCCACGAGCGTGGGCTACGGCGCTCACCTCGGCGGCCTCGCCCCCCTACTCAATATGCTCACCAGCTGCGCGGCGGGGGTGGTGGTGGTCAACATCGACAACGGCTTCGGCGCCGCCTACGCCGCCGCGCAGATCAACCGCCGCGCCGGGCGCCCTGAGTAGGGGGTCGCGTGCAGACTCTCGCGCGGACGCTCTACCTCGACTGCTTCAGCGGCCTCTCGGGCGACATGGCGCTCGGCGCCCTCCTCGACCTCCTCTCGCGGGTCCGCGACGTCCCCGCGGAGGGCGTGGCGGCGGAGCTCCGCGCCGCCCTCAGCGCGCTCATGCTGCCGCCGTGGACGCTGGAGGTGGGCGAGCGCCTCAAGCTCGGGGTGCGGGGCCTCAAGGTGACGATTCGGGCGCGGGGGGCGGAGGAGGCCCCGGCGCCGGAGGCGGGGCGGGGGGCGGGGCGCGGGCGCGGGGTGCGTTTCGCGCCGGCGGAGGGGTTCTTTGGGCCGCGCGCACCCCAGGCGGCGCGCTACGCCCACGAGGGCGCCGGTCACGCCCACGGCTACCCGTACGCCCAGCTCCGGGCGCTGCTCCGCGGGGCGCCGCTGGCGGCGGGGGTGCGGCGGCGCGCCCTCGACACCTTTGAGGCGCTGGCGGCGGCGGAGGGGCGCGTGCACGGGTGCGCGCCCGAGGAGGTCCACTTCCACGAGGTGGGCATGGTGGACAGCGTGCTCGACGTGGTGGGGGTGGCGTGGTGCCTAGAGGCGCTCGGCGTGAGCGCCGTGCAGAGCGCGCCGCCCCCCGTGGGGCGCGGGTGGGTGCGGTGCGCGCACGGCGTGATGCCGCTGCCCGCCCCCGCCACCGCCCACCTCCTAGAGGGGCTCGCCGTGACCCCCACGGCCCTCACGCGCGAGCTGGTGACTCCCACCGGCGCCGCCCTCCTCCGCGGCCTCAGCGCCGAGGTCACCGAGCTCCTCCCCGGCGCCCCGCTGCGCCTGCGGGCGGTGGGCTGGGGGGCGGGCGGCATGGACCTCAGCGACCGCCCCAACCTCCTCCGCGCGCTCCTCTTTGAGCCCCCCGCCCCCCCCGCCCCCGCCCCCGCCCCGCCCCCCGCCCCCCCCGCCGACCGCCCCCCGCGCAGCTGCTGGCTCCTAGAGACCAACATCGACGACAGCACCCCCGAGCGCCTCGCCTTCACCTGCGAGCGCCTGCTGTCCGCCGGCGCGCTCGACGTGTGGCAGTCGCCCATCACCATGAAGAAGGGGCGCGCGGCGGTGACCCTGAGCGCCCTGTGCGCCCTGCCCGCCCTAGAGGACCTAGAGCGCGTGCTCCTGAGTGAGACGAGCGCCCTTGGCGTGCGCCGCGCCCTCGTGGAGCGCACCACGCTGCCCCGCGCGCAGGTGTGGGTGAGCACGCCGCTGGGGGCCGGGCGCGTCAAGGTGACCACGCGCCCAGGCGGGCGCCCCTCCGCCGCCCCCGAGTACGAGGACGCCGCGCGCCTCGCGCGAGAGGCGGGGGTGCCCTTTGAGGAGGCGGCGGAGGCGCTGCGCGCGGCGTGGGCGGCGGGGGCGGCGGGAGCGGCGGAGGCGGCGGGAGCGGCGGAGGCGGCGGAGGCGGCGGGGGCGGTGGAGGCGGCGGGGGCGGCGGGGGCGGCGGAGGCGGCGGGGGCGGCGGAGGGCGATGCGGGGGCGGGGGGCGGAGGAGAGGGCTGAGGGCGCTCAAGGCGCGCGGGCGGCGCGGGCGCGCGTGTGCTACACTTGGCGCGCCCTCTCACCGCGCGGAGTCTCGCCCATGCGTCCCCCTGCCCCGCTCCCCCCCCAGCTCGCCCTCAGCGCCGTCCCCCTCGACGCCCTCACCCGCGCCCTGCGCCTCGTCCACCGCGGGGACCTCCCCTGCCCCTTTGGGCGCTCCGACCTGCTGCTGCGCGGCCTCAACGCCCTCGCCGAGCGCGCCGACGCCCTCTTTGGGCTCGAGGCGCGCGCCGTCACCGCGGTCCTCACGACGACGGTGGCGGAGCGGCGCGCGGCGGAGGGGCGCGAGCGCGCCCTCCGCGACGCCCTCGCCCGCGCCGAGGAGCGCGCCGCGGCGCTCGAGGGGCGCCTTGAGGAGCTTGAGCGCCTTCAGGGCGCGGAGCAGGGCGCCGGGGCGCGCCCTGAGCGGCGCGCGGCGGAGGGGCTCCTGTGAGCGCGGCGCCCGTGGCTCGTAGGGGCGGACCTCGCGCCCGCGTGGCGCTCACGCTCTGGGCTCAGGCGCTCCTCGCCGCCTGTGACGCTGCCCCCCGCGCGGGGGGCGGGGCGAGGGCAGGGGCGGGCGCCGGGGCGAGCGCCGGGGTGAGCGCCGAGGCGGAGGCAGGGGCGGGCGCCGGGGCGAGCGCCGGGGTGAGCGCCGAGGCGGGGGCAGGGGCGAGCGCCGGGGCGAGCGCCGAGGCGAGCGCCGGGGCGAGCGCCGGGGCGGGCGCCGGGGCGGGCGCCGGGGCGAGCGCCGGGGCGGGCGCCGGGGCGAGCGCCGGGGCGAGCGCCGACGCTGGCGCAGAGGGGGGCGCAGAGGGGGGCGCAGAGGGGGGCGCGGGGGCGGGGGGAGAGGACCCGTGGCGGGCGGAGGCCGCCGCCCTCGCCCGCGACGGCGTCCTGCCCCTCCCGCGCCCGCCGCAGCGCCCGGGGGACGCGGCGGAGGGCTACCGCTACCTCCTCTATGGGGACTACGTGGCGGGGGGGCTGCCCATCGAGGTGTTCCGCCGCCTCATCCCCAACGAGAATCCCGCCAACGAGCTCGGGCGCGAGGGCGACAGCGCCGAGCTCCCGCGCTCCTTTAACGCCTTTGACATGCCCGGCGGGGTGCGCGTGGTGGGGGGGGTCACCTGCCTCGGCTGCCACAGCAGCTACCTCAACGGGGAGCTGGTGGTGGGGCTCGGCAACTCCTTTATCGACTACACGGAGCCCTCCGCGAGCGGCATCGTGACGCTCATCAACGCCTATATCACACGGACCTACGGCGCGCAGAGTCCAGAGTGGGCGGCGTTTGAGGAGCTCAGCCGCGGCTCAGCGCGCATCGCCCCCTACAGCCTCGCGCCCTTCCGCGGCGTCAACCCCGCCTTCCTCATCGAGGCGGCGGCGGCGTCGCAGCGCGACCCCGTCACGCTCCGCTGGCTCCCGGCGCCCTCCTACGCGCCCCCCCTCCCCCCGGCGGGCCTGTCGAGCGACACGCCGCCCTGGTGGAACGTCAAGAAGAAGGGCGCGCTCTACTACAACGGCATGGGGCGCGGGGATTTCCCCAAGCTGCTGATGCAGGTGAGCGCGGTGGCGGTGCGCGACGCGGCGCAGGCGGCGGCGATTCACGCGCATTTCGATGACGTCCTCGCCTGGCTCGAGGCGCTCACCCCGCCGCCCTTCCCCGCCGCCGTTGACGCCGCGCGGGCGGCGGCGGGGCGCGGGGTCTTTGAGGGGACCTGCGCGCGCTGCCACGGCACCTACGACGCCGACCCCGCCCTCGAGACCTACCCGAGTCTCCTCGTGTCGCTCGCGGAGGTGGGCACCGACCCCGCCTACGCCCTGCAGTCGAGCGCCGCCCCCGAGCTCTCGCGCTGGCTCAACGGCGGCTGGTACGGGGCGCCCACGGGGGAGGCGGGGGCGCGCATGCAGGCGTCTCCGCTCGAGGGCTACGTGGCGCCGCCCCTCGACGGGGTGTGGGCCACCGCGCCCTACCTCCACAACGGCGCCGTCCCCACCCTCGCCGCGCTCCTGCACAGCCCCTCGCGCCCCGCGCGCTGGCGTCGCGACTTCACCTCGTCGCGCTATGACCTCAGCGCGGTGGGCTGGCCCCACGAGCCCCTCCCCCCCGCGGCGCCCGGGGAGGCGACGGCGGGCGCGGCGAGCGTGTATGACACGGCGCTGGTGGGCTACGGGGCAGGGGGGCACACGTTCGCCGATCACCTCGATGAGGAGTCGCGGGCGGCGCTCCTGGAGTACCTAAAGACGCTGTGAGCGCAAGGGCCCCTCAAGCCCCTCAAGCCCCTCAAGCCCCTAGAGCCCCGGCGCCGCCCCCGGCCACCGCCGCCGCACCCACCCAAAGCCCACCGCCGCCCCGAGCCCCATCAGCAGCACCAGCCCCCACACCCCCCCCGACCCCACCAGCGGCAGCAGCGCCCCGCTCAGCGTCGGCGAGGCGCTCCGCATCAGCCCCGCCGCCAGCGACAGCGCCCCCGACACGCGCCCCCGGTGACTCGCCGGACTCTCCTGCGCC
>VGTA01000136.1 GCA_016874875.1 Deltaproteobacteria bacterium
GTGGGGGGCGAGCAGGTCGCTGAGGCGCTCCGCCTCCTCGATGTGGTCCACCGCGAGGCGCCCGCCGCGCGGGGCGCTCCCGCCGGTGAGGCGCAGGAAGGCGCGCTCGGTCTGGCTCAGGGGGCGGAGGGGGGAGGGAGCCCGCTCAGCCGCCTCCGCCGCGCCCGCCGCCGCGCCCGCCGCGCCCGCCGCCGCGCCCGCCGCCGCGCCCACCGCCGCGCCCGCCGTCGCGCCCGCCGCCGCGCCCGCCGCGCCCGCCGCCTCAGCGGGGGGCGGGGGGGGGGCGGCGAGGGCGTACACGCCGCGGCGGGGACTCAGCAGGACACCGCGCCCCACCAAGGAGTTGAGCGTGGCGCGGAGCGCCTCCTCCGTCACCTCCTCCCCGCGCTCAGCGCTGAGGGCGGCGAGCTTGCGGGCGCTGAGGGGGCGGGCGTAGTCGACGAGGACGGCGAGGAGCGCCGCCTCCTTGGCGGAGAGGCGGGGGGCGCGCGGCGGGCGCGCGGCGGGGGGGGCCGGGTGGGATTCGCTCATCTCGTCTCTCTCGTCGAAAGTCGTGCCTCCTCGCGGGGCGCGGCGATCCTAGACCATCTCGGCGCAAAGCTCAACCGCGCTCGCGGGCGCTGACCTGGAGCGCGTGGGCGTGGTAGGTGCCCATCAGGACGGCGAGGGGCAGCCCGAGCAGGTTGACGAAAGGCACCGAGACGAGCAGCGTGGCGAGCAGCCCCACGCTCAGCGTGGCGAGGGGGGCGCCGCGGAGCTGGCGCACGCGCTCGTCAAAGCGCAGGTTGAGGCGCGTCTGGGTGGGGTCGCACAGGTCGAGGCACAGGCAGAAGGGCGCCCAGATCAGCGCGCCCACGGGGGCCACCACCCAGCCCACCACGGGCAGCAGCGACACCGCCAGCAGCGCCGCCGCCCCGCCCATCGCCATCACGAGCACGCGCGCCGACATCGCGAGCCCCGAGCGCACGCTCTCCCAGAACCCCAGGTCCACCTCCGCCCCGCCGAGGCGCTCGTGGAGGGCGGCGGCGAGCGGCTCGCAGAGGGGGAGCCCCAGCAGCACCACCAGCCAGGGCATGATGAGCACGCTGAGGGCGGCGAGGAGGAGCGCGCTCGAGGCCTCGAGCGCCTCGCGCGCCCACCCCCCCCCCGCTCCCTTGGGCCAGAGCGCGCTGAGGAGGTCGTCGCCGTAGTAGGCGCTCAGGGTCACGCCCGCCAGCGAGAGCGCGAGGGCGACGGCGGCGGGGAGGAGCGCGAGGAGGAGGAGGCGGGGGGAGGTGAGGAGCGCGAGGAGCGCGCGGAGCAGGTAGGAGACGCCGGCGAGGGGGCCCATGGGGGGTTGACCTTTGCGCTGAGGGGGAGGGTGTGGGAGGGTGTGAGGGCGAGCCCGCCCCGCAGGAGTTAGCACAGTGCGACCCCCTCTTTCACCTCCCCCCGCGCCCCCCGCGCCCCCCGCGCCCCCCGCGCCCGCCCCCCTCACGCGCGGCGCCGTCCTCTCCGCCGGGCTTGGCGCGCGGATGGGGGCGCTCTCGCGCCTGCTCCCCAAGCCGCTCCTGCCCACCTGCGGCCGCCCGCTCATCGAGTGGTCCCTCGAGGCGCTCAGCGCCGCCGGGGTGCGCGAGGTGGGCGTCAACACCCACCACCTCGCCCACCGCCTGCGCGCCGCCCTCGACGAGCGCCCTGAGCGGCTGCTGTGGTCGCGCGAGGAGACCCTGCAGGGGACGGGCGGGGGGCTGCGCGACCTCTGGCGCGCCGGGCTGCGCGGCGCCGACGAGCTGCTCGCGCTCAACGGCGACGCGCTCTTTGACTTCGCCCTCGCCCCCCTGCTCGCCCGCCACCGCCAGCCCGGCGCCCCCGCCGCCACGCTCATGCTGCGCGAGGTGGCGCCCGGCGACCCCTTTGGGCGCGTGGGGGTGGACGCCGAGGGGCGCGTGGTGCGGATCGCCGAGCTGCGCGGCCCCCGCGCCGGCGAGGAGGCGCTCGTGGGCGCCTTCACGGGCGCGCAGGTGCTCGCCCCCGTGGCCCTCGACGCGCTCCCCGAGGGCCCCTGCGACATCTTCCGCGCCGCCCTCGGCGGGCTCATGGACGCGGGGGCGGAGGTGCGCGCCGCGTGGGCGCCGCGCGGCGCGCGCTGGGAGGACATCGGCACCCCCGCCCGCTACCTCCACGCCCACCGCGACCTCCTCGCCGCCCCCGCCGACGCCTGGTGGGCGCGCCTGCCCGGCTGCGCGCTCGTGGAGGGCGCCGCTGGGCGCTCGGCGGTCATGCCGGGGGCGGCGGTGGGCGCGGGGGCGCGCCTCCACGGCGGCGCCTGGCTCTACCCCGGCGCCCGCGTCGCCCCCGGGCGCGCCCTCGGCGAGGTGGTGGTGTGGGGGGGCGCCACCTGGGGAGAGGAGGAGGAGGCGCGCTGGGGGGGCGCGCGCGGCGTGCTCACCCCCGAGGGCTTCGTGGAGGTGAGCGGCGACCGCGCCGAGGGCGCCGCCGGCGCCGCGCTCTAGCCCTCGCCGCGCTCTAGCCCTCGCCGCGCTCTAGCCCTCGCCGCGCTGCGCCTCTAAGAGCGCCGCCTGCACATGAGCGCGGAGGGGGTCGATCACCGCCTCTAGCCCGCCGTTCACCACGTCGGAGAGGCTGTAGAGCGACAGCCCGATGCGGTGGTCGGTGAGGCGCCCCTGCGGAAAGTTATAGGTCCGGATGCGCTCGGAGCGGTCGCCCGTCCCCACCATCGCCCGGCGCTCCCCCGCGCGCTCCGCGTCCGCCGCCGACTGCTTGGCGTCGAGCAGGCGCGCCTTGAGCACCTTCATCGCGCGCGACTTGTTCTTGTGCTGGCTGCGCTCGTCCTGACACGACACCACGATGCCCGTGGGGATGTGCGTGATGCGGATCGCGCTGTCGGTGCGGTTCACGTGCTGCCCGCCCGCCCCGCTGGCGCGGAACGTGTCGATGCGGAGGTCGCCCTCGTGCACCTCCACGTCCACCTCCTCCGCCTCCGGCAGCACCGCCACCGTGCACGTGGAGGTGTGGATGCGCCCCTGCGACTCCGTCACCGGCACGCGCTGCACGCGGTGCACGCCCGCCTCGTACTTGAGCGCGCTGAACACGCCCTCGCCGCTGATGGACGCGATGACCTCCTTGTAGCCCCCCGTCTCGCTCTCCGACGACGACAGCAGCTCCACCGCCCAGCGGCGGCGCTCGGCGAAGCGCGAGTACATGCGGTAGAGGTCAGCGGCGAACAGCGACGCCTCGTCCCCGCCGGCGCCGGCGCGGACCTCGAGGATCACGCTCCGCTCGTCATTGGGGTCGCGCGGCAGCAGCAGGAGCTGCAGCTCGAGCTCGAGAGCGGCGCGCGCCTCCTGCAGCGCCCCGATCTCCTCGCGGGCGAGCTCGCGGAGGTCGTCGTCCCCCCCCGCCTCCGCCAGCGCCTCGCGCGCGCTCTCGAGGTCGCGCTCCATCCCCAGCGCCCGGCGCCACGCCTGCGCGATGGGCTCTAGGCGGGCGCGCTCCTTGGTGAGGCGCTGGAAGACGGCGAGGTCGGCGTAGGCCGACGGGTCGCCGAGCTGCGCGCTCAGCTCATCGAACTGGCGCAGGATCGAGTCGAGCTTCTCTCTCATGGTCCCCTCCGCGTCATGGTCCCCTACGCGCGCCCCGCTCAGCTCGCCGGCAGGCGCTCGATGTGCGCGCCGAGGGCGCGGAGCTTCTCGTCCACGCGCTCATAGCCGCGGTCGATCTGGTGGATGTTGTAGATCTCGGTGCGCCCCTGCGCGCACAGCCCCGCGATGAGCAGCGCCATCCCCGCGCGCACGTCCGGGCTCTGCACCTTGGCGCCGCGGAGGGGCTGCGGGCCCACCACCACCACGCGGTGCGGGTCGCAGAGGATGATCTGCGCGCCCATCGCCTGCAGGTGATCCACAAAGAACATGCGCCCCTCGAACATCTTCTCAAAGAAGAGGACGGTGCCCTTGCACTGCGTCGCCACGGTGATGGCGATGCTCATGAGGTCGGTGGGGAAGGCGGGCCAGATCGAGTTGTCGATCTTGGGGACGTGGTTGTGGTAGTCGGGGCGCACGGCGAGGGGCTGGTGGGGCGGCACGAGCAGCTCCGCGCTGACGCGCCCGTCGGCGCCCGTCACCTGATTCACCTGCGTGTAGACGCCGAGGCGCTCAAAGACCGCGCGAATCATGCGGAGCGAATCCGGCTGCACGCGGTGAATCTTGAGCGCCCCCCCCGTGATCGCCGCCAGGCCCATAAAGCTGCCGATCTCGAGGTAGTCGCTCTCCACCTCGTGCGTGGCGCCGCCGAGGCGCTCCACCCCCTCGATGGTGAGCTGGTTGGAGCCGACGCCGCTGATCTGCGCGCCCATGGCGTTGAGCAGGCGCGCGAGGGCGCACACGTGCGGCTCGCAGGCGGCGTTGCGGATCACCGTGGTCCCCTTGGCCAGCGCCGCCGCCATCAGCGCGTTCTCGGTGGCGGTGACGGACGCCTCGTCCAAGAAGATGTCGGCGCCGACGAGGCCGCGCGTGGAGAGCTCATAGACGTCGCGCACCGCCACGCGCGCCCCGAGGGCCTCGAGGGCGTGGAAGTGCGTGTCGAGGCGCCGGCGCCCGATGACGTCGCCGCCGGGAGGCGGCAGCACCACGCGCCCCATGCGGGCGAGGAGCGGGCCGGCGAACAGGATCGACGCCCGAATCCGCTGACAGAGCCGCGCGTCGAGCTCGCCGGTGCGGACGCCCGCCCCCGACACCTCGAGCGTGTTGCGCTCCACCCAGCGCGCCCGCCCGCCGATCGACTCGATCACCTCGCACATCACCTCCACGTCGCGGATGCGGGGCATGTTGCGGAGCGTCACCACCTCGTCGGTGAGGAGGCAGGCGGCGAGCACGGGCAGCGCCTCGTTCTTGTTGCCGCTGGGCGTCAGCTCGCCCGACAGGGGGTAGCCCCCCTCGATCACAAACTTCTCCATGGCGCTCGAGTCTCCGTGGTGGCGCCCGCGCGGGCGCTAGCTGCCGAGCACCGCGCCCCCCTCAAGGCGCCACAGCGTGGCCTCCTCGTGGCGGGGGATGTGGCGCTCGTGGGTGGTGGTCAAAAAGACCTGACCGCCAAAGCGGTCGAGGAAGGAGAAGAGGAGCCCCGCGCGGCGCGCGTCGAGCTCGCTCGACACGTCGTCGAGCAGCAGCACGGGCCGCTCGCCCGCGCGCGCGCTCAAGAGCTCGATCTGCGCGATCTTGAGGGCGAGCGCGATGGCGCGCTGCTGCCCTTGGCTCGCGTAGGACTTAGCGGAGTGGTCGCTGAGGCGCAAGCTCAAGTCGTCGAGCTGCGGGCCGCGCTGCGTGAATCCCCGCAGGCGGTCCGCCGCGCGGCTCTCCGCCCAGCGCCGCGCGAGCGCCTCCTGCACCTCCCCCTCGGGCGCGGCGAGGAGGTCGGGGGTCTCGAGGGCGGGGCGGTACGCCACGGCGCCGCTGACGCCGCAGATGTCGCGCAGGGTGGAGGAGAAGAGGGGGGCGAGCGCCTGCGCGTAGCGCGCCCGCGCCCCCATCAGCCGCGCGCCGAGCTCGGCGAGGGTGCCCTCGTAGGCGGCGACGAGGGCGTCGGGGGCGCCGTCGCGCAGGAGGCGGTTGCGGCCCTCGAGGGCGGCGCCAAAGCTCTGCACGGCGTGGAGGTGGGCGGGGCGCTCGTTGAAGACGGCGCGGTCGAGGAAGCGCCGGCGGTCGTCGGGGCCGCCGCGCACGAGGTCGAGGTCGCGCGGCGTGAACGCCACCACGGTGAGCGCCCCAAAGTACTGCGACGGCGGCACGCGCTTGCCCTCGCGCGCCGCCCCCCGCGCCGCCCCCTGCCCCCCCTGGCCCACCTCGTAGCTCACCGCCAGGGAGCGCCGCAGCTCGCCCGAGAGCACCTCCCCGCGCACGCGCGCCTCCTGCTCCCCCCACATGACCAGCTCGCGCCCCTTGTGCGTCTGCAGGGGGGTGAGGGTGGCGAGCCAGTAGATGGCGCTCAGGAGGTTGGTCTTGCCCTGCCCGTTCTCGCCCACGAAGATGTGGAGCGGCGCCTCCCCAAACGCGAGGTCAGCGCGGCGGATGTTGCGGAAGCGGTCGAGGTGGAGCGAGGAGAGGCGCACGGCGGTGGGCGGCGCGCGCTCAGAGGCGGCGCGGCATCACCACGAAGAGGTCGCGCTCCCACTCGGGGTCGCGGAAGATGCCCGCGGTGCGCTCGCTCGACGCGAGGCAGAGGCGCGCCTTGTCGCCCTTCATGGTGGAGAGCAGCTCGATCATGTACTGCACGCAGAAGGCCACCTTCATCTCGTGGTCGGCGCTGCCCTCGAGGAGCTCGAGGCGGTCCTCCACCTGCCCGAGGTTGGCGTTGGAGCTCTCGAGCAGCAGCTCGCCCCCCGTGAACTCCAGCGACACCCCGTGGAGCTTCTCCTGGTCGTCGCGCATGAGATTCATGCGCTTGAGGGCGTTGAGCAGCGGCTGGCGCTCGATCATGTACACGTGGTCGTTGGAGCGGGGGATGACCGCCTCGTAGGGGGGGAACTTCTCAGCGAGGAGGCGGATAAAGACCGTGAAGTCGGTGGTGCGCGCGATGAGGCTCTGCGGACTCTGCGTCTGAATCGCCAGCTGCACCTCGGGGTAGGGCACGAGGAGGCGCTTGAGCTCGCTCACGGCCTTGCGCGGCACGATCTGGCCCGGGAAGGGGTCCACCGTCTGCCCGTCGAGGTTGACCTGCCGGAAGGCCTGCGTGAGTCGGTGCCCGTCGGTGGACACGGCGCTGAGGACGCCGTCGCCCTGCCCAAAGAGGAAGACGCCGTTGAGGTTGGGGCGCTTGTCGTCGGCGCTCGCCGAGAAGAGGGTGCGGTCAAAGAGCTCGGCGAGGGCGCCGCCCTTGACGCCAAAGAAGGCGGCGCCGTCGGCGGAGGGCTGCTCGGGGTACTCGGCGGCGTCGAGGCCGAGGAGCGCCATCTGGCTGCGCCCCGAGCGGAGCGTCAGGTTGTGCTGCGCGTCCGCCGAGACCTGCACCTCCTCGGCGGGGAGCTGCTTGACCATGGAGAAGAGCCGCTTGCCGTCCACGGTGATGGCGCCCGGCGCTTGATCTTTGACGGCGAGGGTGCCATGAAAGGAGATCTCCGTGTCGGTCGCCGAGAGATGTAAGACGCCGCCCTCATCCACGAGGAGGTGCACATTGGAGAGGATTGGAGAGAGTGTGTTGCGTTCACGGAGGAAGCCCTGGAGGCGTCCGAGCATCTGGCTGAGGTCATCACAGGCGATACGAAACTTCATGGCGTCCTCTGGGATGGGGGCAGGGCGCGGCGCGCGCCGGGTGGGCGGGGGGCGTATGGTAGTGGGCGCCGCGAAAAATACAAGCGCGCTGCACGCCCGCGCGCCGCGCGCGTCACCGCCGCTCGCCGGCGCGCTCCTCGCCGCGCTCCTGCTCGCCGCGCTCCCGCTCGCCGCGTGCGCCCCCGAGACCGCCCCGGGGGAGGCGGCGGCGGACACAACACCGCCCAGCCCCGCGCTCGTGTCGGCGGCGGAAAAAAATCTCACGCCCCCGGCCCCGCCCGCCCCCGGCTCAGACTCGGCCCCCGGCTCAGACTCGGCCTCCGGCTCAGACTCCGAGGACGACCTGACCGCCGCCCTCAAGGCGCGGGACGACGACGACGTGGGCCTCAAGGGCGACGCGCGCGGCGCCCCCAAGCCCACCGAGCGCTGCCGCCGCGGCG
>VGTA01000137.1 GCA_016874875.1 Deltaproteobacteria bacterium
GGGCCGTGGGGCGCGCTAGGGGCTCAAGGACGCCGCCAGCCACGGCGGCAGGCGCGCCGCGCCGCGGGGTAGGCGCGCGAGGGTGAGCCACTCCGCGAGCAGGTCGAGGTCGCCGGTGGGGGGCCCCCCCCACGACTCCGAGAGCGCGCGGCGCACCTCGGCGGCGGGCACGCCGGCGGCGCGGAGGCCTCGGAGCTGCGTGGACTCGCGGCGCTTGGCGAGTCGCTCGCCGGCCGCGTCCACCACTAGCGCCACATGCGCGTAGCGGGGGTGCGCGTCGAGCGGCAGCCCGAGGCAGAGCAGCAGCGCCCGCTGGCGCGCCGTGGACCACAGCAGGTCCTCCCCCCGCACCACCACGGCGCACCCCTGCGCCACGTCGTCCACCGCGCAGGCGAGCTGGTAGGCGAACACGCCGTCACGCCTGCACACCACAAAGTCGCCCACCTGCGCGCGCAGGTCGCAGCCCCACGCCCCCGCCACCTCGTCGTGGAGGGCGAGGGTGGGCGGCAGGAGGCCCTCCGCCACCGCCCCCGCCACGTCGAGGCGCAGGGCGCCGGCGAGGAGGTCGGGGGCGAGCGGGGGGGGCGCGCCGCGCAGGAGGGGGGCGGTGAGGGCGCTGAGGGCGAGCGGCGGACGCAGGCGCGGGGGGAGGGTTGGGCGGCAGCGCCCGGGGTAGGGGAGACCCTCCTCGCCCGCGTGCGGCGCGCGCGGCGCGCGCTCAGCGAGCGCAGCGAGCTCCTTGCGAGAGCAGGTGCACGCGTAGAGCAGCCCGCGCGCGTTGAGGTGGTCGAGGGCGAGGGCGTAGCGCGCGCCGCGCGCCGACTGCAGGTAGGGGCCGCAGGGCCCCCCCTCGCGCGGCCCCTCGTCGTAGCGCAGGCCGAGCCAGTCGAGGTCCTCGAGTTGCCCGTCGAGGCAGCCCGGCGGCGTGGCGCGCGGGTCTAGGTCGTCGACGCGGAGCACGGCGGCGTGCCCCAGGGCGCGCGCGCAGAGGTGGGCGAGGAGCGCGGTGGAGGCGTTGCCGAGGTGCAGCGCGCCGGTGGGCGTTGGAGCGAACCGCCCCGCGCGCCGCGCGGGGGCATCGAGCGGGGAGCTGAGATGCTTCATAGAGATTCCGTCACCGAGATTCCTCTGTCTCTTGAGGAGCTTTACCTATAGACAACCCAAGCGAAACATCTCTATATAGCCTACGTCCCACGCGCCTCAAGCCCGCTGAGAGAACTCGATGCCCTCAGAGCCGCCCCACACTGTCCACGCCTCAACGCTCACGCCTGACCTGCAGACGATCCGCAAGCAGATGCGTAGCCTGGCGCTTGTCCTGTTCGGCTTGTCCGCCTGGCTCTGCGTGGGTCTCCTGCAGTGCTCGATCAACCCCGAGACGCCCACCACCTACACGCACCCGATGGGCTCGCTGATTCAGAGCTGCGCGGCGCTCAGCCTCCGCGCCCTCGGGGTGGTGAGCGTGGCGCTGTGCTGGCTCATCGCCCACGGGGGGGCGCTGCTGTGGGCGCGCCGCGTGCCGCGCCTCTCGGCGCTCGACGTCCTCATCTACGCCGTCTTCTTGGCGTGCTGCGCGGGCATCCTCGGGCTCTCCTTCCCCACCTATGAGATCCTCGGCGCGCCCTACGGCGGCGAGGTGGGGCGTGCGGTGGCGAGCTGGCTGGCGCTCGTCGCGCCGAGCTACGGGCACGTCGTGCTGACCTTGGCGCTCGGCGCCTGCGTGCTCGTCCTCATGCAGGGCGTCGGGGGGGCGCGGCGGCGCCACGCGGAGGAGGGGGGGCCGCAGGACGCGCGCGCCGCGGCGCCCGTGCAGAGCACGTCGCCGCTGGTGACGGCGGAGGTGGTGGCGCGCTTCGTGGTGCTGGCGCCGGACGCGCGGGCGCTCAGCGAGCGCGGCGAGCGCGTGGGGCTCTCAGGCGCCGACGAGGGGCTCATCGCCCTCGACGGGGGGGGGGCTGCGGGGGGGCTCGCCGGCCCGCGCTTTGGCGACACGGGCGACGCGCGGCGCTCCGCCTCGCGCAGCCCCATCGCCGATCGGCAGGGCCCCTCGCTCTACACGACGCAGACTCCCTTGCGCCCGAGTCCGAGCGCGCCCCTCAGCGCCCTGCAGACGCCCATCCCGGGCCCTGCGCGCGACTGGCGCGCCGAGGGCGCGCCGCTCTTGATGATCTCGTCGTCCACCCCGACGCCCGCTGCCGTGGCGCCCGCGGCGCCGGCGGCGTCTCCCCGCGCCGACCGCGGCGAGGTGCTCCGGCGCGTCCTCGGGCAGCTCGGGCTGGGCGTGACGCAGGCGTCGCTACACGAGGGGGAGGTGTCCGACCTGTTCATCATCACGCTCTCCGCCCCCTTCCGCGACTCCCTCGACGGGCTCAACGCGCTCAACGCCGCCCTCAACAAGGAGGTCAAGGGCACTTTCGGGCGCGTGGAGCCCAACGTGTGCGCCCTGCCCGCCGCCGAGGGGGGGCGGGAGCTGTGGGTGACGTGGCCGCGGCGCGAGCAGCGCTTCGTGTCGGGGGGGGAGGGGCTGCAGCACAACCGCGACCAGGCCAAGGCCACCGAGCGCCTCAGCCTCTACGTGGGCAAGCTGCCCAACGAGCGCCGCGTCCAGATTCCGTTCGGGCAGATCTCCACGCTGCTGGTGACGGCGGGGTCGGAGGCGGACCCCTACATGGGCCTCAGCCTGCTCATCTCAGCGCTCATCTATCAGACCAGCGAGGACGAGCTGCGCTTTATGGTGGCCTCCCCGCACGCCCTCGAGCGCGAGCGCCCGAGTCCCCTCGCGGGGCTGTCGTACCTCTACACGCCCGTCATGAGCGACGACGCGCGCATCATCGAGTCGATCACGTGGCTCGCGGGTGAGCATCGGCGGCGCGTCAACTCCTTCAACGTGATGAGCTACACGTCGTTTAAGGCCTACAGGGACTCCATGAAGGAGCCCACGCGCCGCGTGGTCTGGATCGCGCCCCACCTCAACCTCCTGAGCGCCGAGGCGCGCGCGCACCTGCTCGCGCTCGTGGAGCGCCTCGAGCGCAGCCACCACGACGTGGGCCTCCACGTGGTGCTCGGGGCGCGCGGGGCGCTGCCAGCGGGCGCCGAGCGCCTCGCGCGGCTGCCGCACCAGCTCCACCTCTACGCCCCCGCCGAGGAGGCCAGGGCGCTCGGCGCGCCCCTCTCGGAGCACCTGCTGCCCGCCTCCCACGACATGCTCCTGCTGCTGAGCGGCAGCCCCGCGCGGATTCACGGGTGGCAGATGTCCACCAAGGCGCTCGAGAGCTTCCTAGGCGCCCTCAAGGACAAGAAGCGCCCGAGCTACGTGGTGGGCGCGCACGAGCGCCTCGTGCCGCAGGCGCAGCCCGCCCCCTCGGCGACGGCGTCCGCGGCGGAGGCGAGCCGCCGCCCTCACGCGCTGTCCTGAGGGGCGACTCAGCGCCCGCCGCGCCAGCGGTGGGACTCGCCCTGCACGTGGTCGACGAGGCGGCGGACGTGGTCGACGGGGGTGTGCTCGTAGATGCCGTGCCCGAGGTTGAAGATGTGCCCTGTGCCGTCCCCCGCCTGGTCCAAGACGCGGTCCACGGCGGGGCGCAGCGCCTCCCAGGGGGCGAGGAGGCGCCCGGGGTCGAGGTTGCCCTGCAGCGCGGCGCTGGGGCCCACGAGGGCGCGCGCCTTGGAGAGCGGGAGGGTCCAGTCCACGCCATACACGTCGGCGCCCGCCTGCGCCACGAGGTCGAGGTAGGTCCCCGTGCCCTTGGCGAACACGATCACGGGCACCCCCGGGCGGCGCACCGCCGCCACGATGCGCTGGGTGTAGGGGACACCCCAGGCGGCGTAGTCCTCGGGGTCGAGGCAGCCCGCCCAGGAGTCAAAGACCTGCACGGCGCGGCAGCCGGCGTCGAGCTGGAGCTGGAGGAGCTCGATCACGGCGTCGGTGAGGCGGTCAAAGAGGCGCCGGGCGGCGTCGGGGTGCTGGTGGAGGAACGCCTTGGTCTTCATGAACTGCTTGGAGCTCCCCCCCTCGATGAGGTAGCTCGCGAGCGTGAAGGGGGCACCGGCGAAGCCGATGAGCGGCGTGCTCTGGGGCAGCTCCGCCACGATCTGCCGCGCCGCCTGCGCCACGCACTCGAGCGCCTCGCGCATGGGCGTGGGGCGCAGGCGGTCCACGTCCGCCACGGTCTTGATGGGGTCGGGCAGGACGGGGCCCTCCTTGGGCAGGAACTTGACCTCGAAGCCCATGTGGGGGAGGGGGATCAGCAGGTCGCTGAAGATGATGGAGGCGTCGAGCCCGAACGCCCTGATGGGCTGCAGGGTGACCTCGGTGGCGAGGTCGGGGGTGTGGCACATCTCCCAGAAGTCCGCCTTGGCGCGGACGGCGCGGTACTCGGGCATGTAGCGCCCCGCCTGGCGCATGAGCCAGAGGGGGGTGCGGGGGGTGGGGCGCCCAAAGCAGGCGTCGAGGAAGAGAGGCGTCTGGCTCATCGGGGCTCCGATCCGCGAGGGGGGAGAGGGGGCGGCGCGCCGGCACGGCAGGGGGGCGCCGGGGGCGGAGTATAGCGGAGGAGGGCGGCGAAGGCGAGGGGGGCGGCGGGGGGCCCTAGCGCTGCCCCTTGCGCTGCCCTAGCGCTGCCCCTTGCGCTCTCATGGGCGGTGCGCACACTCTATGGCGTCCAGCGGGGGCTCGCGCCCCGCGCCCCGCCCCCTTCGCAGCTCGAGTCGCCCCCATGCCGCAGCCCCCCGCCCGCGCCCCCGCCGCCGCGCCCGCCCCCGCCGCGCCCGCCCCCGCCGCGCCCGCCCCCGCGCTCCTAGGCGGCGCCGCGCGCGTCCACAACCTCAACGCCGGCCCCGGGGCGCTCCCGCTCGCAGCCCTCGAGCGCGCGCAGCGCGAGCTCCTGTCGTTCCCGGGGGCGGGGATGAGCGTCCTCGAGATGAGCCACCGCGCCCCCCCGTTCGAGGGCATCCTGCGCCGCGCCGAGGAGGCGGTGCTCGCGCTCTACGGACTCTCGCGGGAGGGCGAGCACGAGGCGCTGTTCTTGCAGGGGGGGGCGAGTCTGCAGTTCGCGATGGTGCCGCTGCATTTCGGCGCCGGGGGCGCCTACGTCACCACGGGGGAGTGGGCCACGCGCGCCCTCGCCGAGGCGCGCCTCGCGTGGGGGGAGGGGGGGGCGCGCGAGGCGTGGTCGAGCGCCGCGAGCGGCTTTGACGAGGTGCCGCAGGGGCCCTTGGCGGCGGAGGCGGCGGCGGGGGCGCCCTACCTGCACTACACCTCCAACAACACCATCTATGGCACTCAGCTGCGCGCGCACCCCACGCTCGCGGGCGCGGCGCGCCGCCCGCCGCTCGTGGTGGACGCCTCGAGCGATTTCCTCTCGCGCCCGCTCGACCTCAGCGCCTGCGACCTGGTGTACGCCGGGGCCCAGAAGAACGCCGGCCCGGCGGGGGTGACGGTGGCGCTCATGCGGCGGAGCGCGGCGCGGGCGGCGCCGGCGGACCCCCGCTGCCCCACGGTGCTCCGCTACAGCACCCACGCCCTCGCCGGGTCGCTCTACCACACGCCCCCCACGTTCGCCATCTACATGGTGGCGCTGGTGGCGGAGTGGGCGCTGGCGCAGGGGGGGCTCGCCGCGCTCGAGGCGCGGGCGGCGCGCCGCGCCGGGGAGGTGTACGCGCGCCTCGACGCGCACCCCGACCTCTATCAAGGCCACGCGCGCCCCCACAGCCGCTCCCACATGAACATCACCTTCCGCCTCCCCACCCCGGCGCTCGAGGCGGCGCTGCTGCGCGAGGCGGAGGCGGCGTCGCTGGTGGGCCTCAAGGGGCACAGGAGCGTGGGGGGGCTGCGCGCCTCCCTCTACAACGCCGTGACCGACGAGGCCGTGGGGGCGCTGCTCGGCGCGCTCGACCGCTTCGCGAGGGCGGGCGCGTGACGCCGCTCGCGTCGGCCGTCGCGCGCCTGCGGGCGCGCAGAGAGGCGCGCCCCGCCCTGCGCGTCACCACGCCCGAGGGCCTCGTCGCCCCCCTCCGCGTGGCGCTCAACGAGCGCGCCTACGCCCTGCGCGGGCGCCTCGGGGGGGGGCGCGGCGGGGAGGTGGAGGCGCAGGACGACGCCGCCGCCGAGGAGCTCGGGGCGCTGGCGGGGCTCCTTGAGGGGCTCGTGGGGGCGGAGGCGGCGCGACTCGTGGAGCGCAGGAGCGGGCTGACGTGGGAGGCGTTCGTGGGGCACTGCGTGCTCTGGTGGCTCGGGGACTCGCAGGGGACGGGGCTGCTGCGGGCGCTGAAGGCGCGCCTCGAGGACCACGGGGTGGTGGCGGCGCTCCGCTGGGCGGAGGGGCAGGGGGCGGCGGCGCGCCTCGAGGACCGCCGCGCGCGCCGCGCGCTGCTCGGGGGGCTCGCCGGGCTCGCCCTCAGCCAGCTGTGGGGCGCCGCGGGGCCGTGGTGGGCGCCCTGGCCCATCACCGCCGCGCTAGGGGCGGCGGGGGGCTACCTGACGGGCGCGCCGCGCTGGCGCTGCGCCACCCTCACGTGCGGGCAGGAGCTCTCGTCGCCGCGCGCGGCCTCGTGCCCCCGCTGCGGCGCCACGCTCCGCTTTGAGCCCCCGTCGCCGGCGGGCGGGCGGGGGGGCTGAGGTGGGCGCCGACGCGCCGCGCGAGGCGCCCGCCCCCGAGGAGCGCGCCGCCCTCCTCGCGTGGTTTGACGCGCACCAGCGCCCCGGGCTGCCCTGGCGCGTGGGGCCGGCGGGGGCGCGCGACCCGTGGCGGGTGTGGGCGTCGGAGGTGATGCTGCAGCAGACACGGGCGCAGAGCGTGGCGGAGTACCTGCCGCGCTTCCTCGCGCGCTTCCCCACGCCCCGCGCCCTCGCCGAGGCGCCCTGGGAGGACGTGTCGAGCGCGTGGGCGGGGCTCGGCTACTACAGCCGCGCGCGCAACCTACAGGCCGCCGCCGCCGAGGTGGTGGCGCGGCACGGCGGGGAGGTGCCGCGCGACCCAGAGGCGTTCGGGGCGCTCCGGGGGGTGGGCCCCTACACGCGCGGGGCGGTGATGTCGATCGCGTTTGACCTGCCAGAGCCCATCGTGGACGGGAACGTGGCGCGCGTGTTCGCGCGCCGCTACGGGGTGGGCGAGGAGGTGCGCTCGCGCGCCGCCCAGGGGCGGCTGTGGGCGCTGGCGCGGGGCTGGGCGGCGGGGGCGCGCCCCGGGGCGCTCAACGAGGCGCTGATGGAGCTCGGCGCCACCGTCTGCGCGCCCTCGTCCCCCGCGTGCCACGCCTGCCCGCTGGCGTCGGGCTGCGTGGCGCGGCGCGAGGGGCGGCAGGGCGCCCTGCCCGTGGTGGCGCGGGCGCGCGCGGCGCTGCCGGTGACGGTGTGGCTGGCGGCGCTGTCGCGCGAGGGGGCGCGCGCCGTGTGGGTCACGCGCCGCGACCCGGAGGGGGGGGGGCTCCTGAGCGGGCTGTGGGGGCTGCCGGCGGCGGAGTGGGCGGGGGGGGAGGAGGGGCTCGCGGAGGGGCTCGCGGAGGGGCTCGCGGCGCCGCCCGCCCACGCCAACGCCCCCCGCCGCGACGCGGCGCAGCTCGACCTCTTCAGCGCGCTCGAATCCCCCCCCCCCCCCCCCCCCCCCCCCCCCCCCCCCCCCCCCCCCCCCCCCCCCCCCCCCCCCCCCCCCCCCCCCCCCCCCCCCCCCCCCCCC
>VGTA01000138.1 GCA_016874875.1 Deltaproteobacteria bacterium
ATTTTGGCATAACGTGCGGTACAGATAAAGAGGACTCCTCTCGCGGGAGGCTCAATAGGCGCTCAACAGGGGCTCAACAGGTGCCAGGCACCCATTATCTACGCGCCAGAGCTCAACAATCCCCCCACCCAGGCCCCCCAGACTCCGCCCCCCGCCCTCACCGTCCACGCCGCCGTCCGCACCCAGTTAGAGCGCACCAAGCGGGCGTGCGCCGCCGCATCCCAGCCCCGCGCCAGGCGGTCATGCGCCGGCACCTGCACGAGCGCGGTGCTCGCCCAGATCACCCCCACCAGCCCCGCCCCCGCGCGCGCCGCGCCCAGCAGGGGCGGGGGCGCCGCCCACCACAGCGCGAGCGCGCACAGCAGCTCCGCCCCCATCAGCGGCGCCACCAGCCACGTGATTCGGCGCACGTGGGCGGCGTGGTACGCGCCGTGCTCCGCCCGCCCCACCAGGGCAAAGAGCGGGTAATGGACCACCTGAATCACCCAGATGAGTCCCGCCAAGACGAGCGACAGCGCCGCGTTGAGCAAGAGCAGCGCCCCGAGGTGCGCCGCGGCGAGGGCGTCGAGGGCGTCGAGGGCGTCGAGGGCGTCAAGCATCGCGCCCCTCCCCCGCCACGCGCTCCCCCGCGAGCAAGAGGGCCCGCGCCCGCTCTGTGTCGGCGCGGTCCGCCGCCTTGCGCGCCGGCGAGCGGGCGCGCATCGAGGCGAGCGGCAGGCTCAGGCGCGGGTTGGCGCGCAGCGCCTCCTCGTTGCGCGCCAGGTGATCCCAGTACGCCGCCGTCATGGGGCACGCCGCCCGCGCCGCGCAGCCCTCGCACAGGTCGCTCATGCGCTCGAGGTAGGCGCTCCCCGAGGTGTAGGGCTTGGTGCTCATCACGGGCCCCGTGGCGAACAGCCCCATGCCGAGGACGTTGGGCTCCACCACCCAGTCGAACGCGTCGATATAGGCGGCGTAGAACCAGTCTGCGAGGGCGCGCGGCGACAGCCCCAGCAGGCCGCCCCAGTTGCAGAGCACCATGAGGCGCGTGATGTGGTGGCTCCACCCCTCCCGCCACACCCCCGCCACCACCACGTCGAGGCAGCGGAGACCCGAGGGGGCGCCCCAGAAGGCGGGGGGCAGGCGGGCGGGGGTGGGATCCGCGGCGAGGTGCAGGGGGAGGGCGCCGCCGTCGGGGGGCGGGGGCGCGGGGGGCAGCGGGGCGCCGCCGAGCCCGCGCGGGCGCCACGGCGCCCCCCGCCAGCCCTCGTAGCCGCCGTCCCCCTGCGCCGCCGCCACCGCCGCCGACCCCTCGAGCCCGCGGCGGTGCCCGTCGGTGCGGAGGTGCACGTGGCGCACGAACTCGCGCCAGCCGAGCACCTGCCGCACGAAGCCCTCGCGGGAGGCGAGGGGGGCGCCGCAGGCGGCGGCGTCGCGGACCACGCGCGCCGGCAGGAGGCGGTGCAGGTTGACCGAGAGCGAGACGCGGGTGTGGAACAGCCCGCTGTGCTCGGCGCTGATGGCGTCCTCGTAGGGGCCGAACTCCGGCAGGCAGCGCGCCAGCGCCCACGCCCACAGCCGCTCGTGCTCCGAGGCGGCGGCGGGGACGGCGGCGAGGTCGAGGGCGCCGGGGTGGTCGGCGTAGGAGTCCTCGACCCACGCCGTCACCTCCGCGCGCAGGGGCGCGAGCCAGGGCGGGTCGAGGGGGTCATCGCCCTCAAAGCGCGGCGCGTCCGGCGCGGGCGGGTCGCCGCGCCAAGGGCGGCGGTTGTCGGCGTCAAGGCTCCAGCGCCCCCCCTCCGGGCGCCCCCCCTCCATCAAGAGCCCCGTGCGGCGGCGCTGCGCGCGATAAAAGGCGTCCATGCGCCACGGCGGCGCCGCCCCCACGGCGCGCTCAAAGTCCTCGGGGGTGGTGAGCCAGCCGGGGTGCGGGAGCGGGCGCAGCCGCCCCGCCGCCAAGAGGGGCGCGAGCGCCACCCGCAGCCGCCGCTCCGCCGGCTCGCGCGCCCACGCCGCCCCCCCGCGCAGGGCGCCGAGGGCCCCGAGGTCGTCGAGCTCGTCGAGCAGGGCGCCGAGGGCGCTCGCCACGTCGCCCTCTGTGATCACGTACCGCACCGCGTACCCCGCCGCGGCGGCCTCGCAGGCGAAGGCGCGCTGGTTGAGCGCCAGCGCCCCCACGCGCTGCTTGTGGAAGGGGAGCTGCCGCTCTAGGGCGCCTGACTCGATCAGCAGGAGGCCCCACTCGGCGGGGCCCTCGTCGAGCGGGGCGAGGGCGAGGCTGAGCTGGTCGTAGGGCGCGTAGAGCCACCGCGCCGGCGCGGGGGGGGCGGGGTTGAGCGCCGCGAGCCGCGCGAGGTGGGCGTGGGTGGCGGGGTGGTCGCAGAGGGGGTCAAGCGTCATGTGGGACTCGCCGGGGCGCGGGGGGGCACAAGAGAGGCGCCGGGGGGGCGGGCGGTCGCGCCCCCACTTGACACCGCGCCCCTGCCTCCCTAATGAGGGGAGAGCACCCGACCCCCCCCCGCCCCCCCCCCCCCCCCCCGAGCCCACCCATGCGCCAGCCCCCCCCCGACCCCTCCTGCGTCGCCCGCCGCGTCGCCCTCATCACAGGGGTCACGGGCCAAGACGGCTCCTACCTCGCCGAGCTGCTCCTCGAGAAGGGCTACGTCGTCCACGGCGTCAAGCGCCGCGCCTCGCTGTTCAACACCGAGCGCGTGGACCACATCTACCAAGACCCGCAGGTGGACCACCGCGACTTCATCCTCCACTACGGCGACCTCACCGACGCCACCAACCTCACGCGCATCATCCAGCAGTGCCAGCCCGACGAGCTCTACAACCTCGGCGCGCAAAGCCACGTGGCGGTGTCGTTCGAGTCCCCCGAGTACACCGCCGACGTGGACGCCCTCGGCGCGCTGCGGCTCCTAGAGGCGATCCGCCTGCTCAGGCTCACGCGCAAGACGCGCTTCTACCAGGCCTCCACCTCCGAGCTCTATGGGCTCGTGCAGGAGACGCCGCAGCGCGAGACCACCCCCTTCTACCCGCGCTCCCCCTACGCCGTCGCCAAGCTCTACGCCTACTGGATCACCGTCAACTACCGCGAGGCCTATGGGCTCTACGCCTGCAACGGGCTCCTCTTTAACCACGAGAGCCCCCGCCGCGGCGAGACGTTCGTGACGCGCAAGGTCACGCGCGGACTCGCCCGCGTGGCGCAGGGGCTAGAGCGCTGCCTCTACCTCGGCAACCTCAGCGCCCTGCGGGACTGGGGGCACGCGCGCGACTATGTGGAGATGCAGTGGCTCATGCTCCAGCAGGAGACGCCGCGCGACTTTGTGATCGCCACGGGGGAGCAGCGGAGCGTGCGTGATTTTGTGCGCGCCACCGCCGAGGCGCTCGGCGTCACGCTGCGCTTTGAGGGCGAGGGCGCGGACGAGCGCGCCGTGGTGGCGCGGGTGACGGGCGACGCCGCCCCCGCGCTCAAGGAGGGGGACGAGGTGGTGCGCGTGGACCCGCGCTACTTCCGCCCCACGGAGGTGGAGACCCTCCTCGGCGACCCGAGCGAGGCGCGGCGGCGGCTCGGGTGGACGCCCAAGGTCACCTTTGAGGAGCTGGTCGCCGAAATGACCGCCCACGACCTCGCGCGCGCCCGCCGCGACGCGCTGATGGCTCGCCTCAGCGCAGGAGAGCGCCCATGAGCGCCCCCCCGAGCGCCTCCCCGAGCGCCCCCCGGCGGGTCTTTGTGGCGGGGCACCGCGGCATGGTGGGCGCCGCCCTCGTCCGCGCCCTCGAGCGCGACGCCGCGGCGCGCGGCGAGCGGCTCCACATCATCACCCGCGACCGCGCCGCCCTCGACCTCCGCGAGCAGGCGGCGGCGCGCGACTTTTTCGCCGAGGAGCGCCCCCACGAGGTCTACCTCGCCGCCGCACGCGTGGGCGGCATCCACGCCAACGCCACCTACCCCGCCGACTTCCTCTACGACAACCTCATGATCGAGGCCAACGTGATCCACGAGGCGTTCAGGGCGGGGGTGCGGCGGCTGCTGTTCTTGGGGTCGAGCTGCATCTACCCGCGCGAGGCGCCGCAGCCCATGGCGGAGGAGGCGCTCCTCACGGGGCCCCTCGAGCCCACCAACGAGCCCTACGCCCTCGCCAAGATCGCCGGCATCAAGCTCTGCGAGTCCTACAACAGGCAGCACGGCGCCGCCCACGGGCTCGACTACCGCGCCGTGATGCCCACCAACCTCTACGGCCCCCGCGACAACTACCACCCCGAGAACAGCCACGTGGTCCCGGCGCTCATACGGCGCCTCCATGAGGCCAAGCTGCGCGGCGATGCGGAGGTGGTGGTGTGGGGGAGCGGCGCGCCCCTGCGGGAGTTTTTGTATGTGGACGACCTCGCCGACGCTTGTCTGCACGTGACGCGCCTCTCGCGCGAGGACTACGCGCGCGAGGCCGCGCCCACCCGCCTGCACATCAACGTGGGCTCAGGGGAGGAGCTCTCCATCCGCGCCCTCGCCGAGGAGGTGTCGCGGGCGGTGGGCTACGAGGGCGCCCTGCGGTTCGACGCGAGCAGGCCCGACGGCGCGCCGCGCAAGCTCATGACCTCCGCGCGCCTCGCCCGCCTCGGCTGGCGCCCGCGCGTCCCGCTCGCCGAGGGGCTCGCCCTCGCCTACGCGGACTTCTTGGCGCGCGGGGGCGCGGAGCGATGAGCGCCGAGGACGCCCCCGCGTCACGAGAGCGCCCGCGGCGAGAGCGCCCCAAGCCCCCACGCCCTGAGCGCACCGCCGCCCAAAAAATCCGCCACGCCCTCCGCCTCCTCAACGAGGTCGCCGAGGAGCGCGCCGCCGCCCTCGGCGCGCCGGGGCTCGCGCCGCTCCCGCTCACCCTCGAGGTGGGGCACGACCGCGAGGGACTCGCCGCGCAGGAGGAGCGCGTCGCGCGCCAGCTGCACGCGCGCGTGCTCTCGCAGGTGCCGATGTCGTGGCGGCGCGGCGCGGTGTACTGCCTCCATACCCGCGCGGCGGTGTACCCGCCGAGCCCGCAGCACGTGTTTGTGGGCTACGACCTCCTCGGGCGGCCGCAGTGGCGCGCCCTGCTGCCGCTCTGCCTTGAGCGCGGGGTGGAGGGCGTGGAGGGGCTCTACGACGACCCCCCGCGCCCGGTGGCCCTCACCCTAGCGGGGCCGTTTGATGAGCGCGTGCTCGAGGGGCTGCGCGCGGGCGGCGCGGGCGGCGCGGGTGAAGAGGGCGTCCGCTACGAGGTCCTCGCGCAGCTCGTCGTCGGCTTCCTCACCCCGCGCTTTGAGCTCCCGGGGGCCGACGACGAGCGGCGCGCGCTGAGCGCGCAGGTGCTGCGCGCGCAGCGCGGCGAGGGGGACGCGCAGCTCCGCCTCAACCTCCTCGGCGTCACCGAGGAGGAGCTCTTTGATGGCGCTGAGCGCCTCGCGCCGCGCGGCCCGCTCGCGCAGGCGCAGGCCTGCGTCCGCCAAGCGCAGCGCCGCGTGCAGACCCTCGAGGGCGAGCAGCGGCGCGCCGCGCTCACCGCCGAGGAGCTCGCCGCGCGCGCGCTGCGCCTCGTGGAGTGGCTGCGCGGGGCGCTCTTGCAGGTGCTCCGCCCCGCCGAGGGGCGCACGCGCCACGCGCAGCGGCGCCACGAGGAGATGGAGCGCCCCACCAGCCACGCGCGCCAAGACGCGGCGCGCGCGGGAGACGACCGTCTGCTGTTTGACGCCCACCAGGAGACGGTGGTGGTGATCGGGCCCAAGGCGCGCGCGCACGTGTTCACCGAGGAGGGCGCCCACGTCACCAGCCTGCGCCTCGGGGTGGGGGAGGTGGAGCGCAAGGTGGCGCAAGGCCGCTGGCGCCCCCTCGACCCTGCGCGCGCCGCGCGCCTCCGCGCGCGCCTCTCGTGAGCGGCGGGCCTGAGGGCGCCCCGAGCGACACCCCCCGCCGCGTGGCCGTCGCGCTGCTCGCCCTCCTCTTCTCCCACGCCCTCCTCAAGGCGCGTGGCGTCCCCCCGCGCTCCCCGCGCGCGCAGCTCACCGCCCCCCCCCTCGCCGAGGTCTCAGGACTCGCGCGCAGCCCCCGCCACCCCGGCGTCCTCTGGGCGCACAACGACTCCCTCGACGCCGCGCGCCTGTTCGCCCTCGACGAGCGGGGCGCGCTGCTCGGCGAGCACCCCGTGGCGGGCGCCCCCAACGTGGACTGGGAGGACGTGACCGCGGCGCTCCTCAGCCCCGCCGAGAGCCCCACCGGGGGCGCCCTG
Organism: Deltaproteobacteria bacterium; assembly: GCA_016874875.1. Lineage (GTDB taxonomy): Bacteria > Myxococcota_A > Bradymonadia > UBA7976 > VGTA01 > VGTA01. Next base: position 6,240 of record VGTA01000138.1, read on the forward strand.
AGCGTCTTGTTTGTGGCCGACTCGGGCAACAACCTCCACTGGCGCGACGACCTCGCCGTGTACGCCTTCGCCGAGCCCGACGACCCGCGCGCGCCCGCGCCCGCCCTGCGCCCCCCCCCCCGCCTCCCCTACCGCTTCCCGCAGCAGCGCCGCCGCCCCCCCCTCCGCGCCGAGGAGCGCTGCCTCGACGCCGAGGCGCTCTTTTGGCGGCGGGGGGAGCTCTACCTGGTGGCCAAGTGCTTCTGGGGCGGGCGCGCGCCCGTCTACCGCCTCCCGCAGCCGCCCGGCTGGCTGCGCGGCGAGCCCGTGACTCAAGTCACGCTCGACCACATCGGCGACCTCGCCCTCGGCGCGCGCAACCCGCCCTACGGCGAGCGCGTCACCGCCGCCGACTGGGAGCCGAGCTCCGACCGCCTCGCCCTGCTCACCTACCACGGCCTGCGCATCTATGACCTCTCCGCCCCCCCCTGCGCCCCCCTCGACCCGCGCGCCCTCGAGACCAGGACCTGGGAGCTCCTCGCGCGCTGGTCGCTCCGCGGCCTCGGCTACAAGCAGGTGGAGGCCGCCGTCTGGCTCGACCCGATTCGCCTCTTGATCGCCAACGAGCAGCGCGAGCTCTACCTGCTCCGCCCCGACGACGAGGCGCGCCTCCTCGGGCGCCCCGAGGAGTGGCGCCAGCGCCGCTGCGGCGAGCAGGCGCCCCCGCCGTCCTCAGCGCCGTCCTCAGCGCCCTCCTCAGCGCCGTCCTCTGCGCCGTCCTCTGCGCCTCCCTCTGCGCCCCCCGCGCGGCGCGCGGCGACGGAGCCCGTGGACTAGCCTGAGAAACTCCTTTTGAGGCGCGCGTGATTATGCTTGCGCTCGACTACGCTTCCGCGTAAAACACTCCATGACGCGCCCTCACAGGAGCTCCCCTCCTCGATGTCGCGTCAGCCACCACGCACGCCCTCCCGGGTACAGATCAGTTTGACCCGCCCTAACGAAGCATAAAGAAACCAAGGGCGGGACGCGAAATGGGACGTCTTGAGTGACGCCGTCTCGCGTTGCGCGCGAGCGCAAGAGGAGAGACATCATGTCCAAGAAGATTTTTGTTGGCGGCCTCAGCTGGGGCACCACCGACCAGAGCCTCCGCGAAGCCTTTGAGCAGTTCGGCGAGGTCGCAGATGCGCGCGTGATCAAGGATCGCGACACGGGCCGCAGCCGCGGCTTCGGCTTCGTGACCTTTGAGGACGAGGCGAGCGTGGCGGAGGCCATCGAGAAGATGAACGACTCGACCCTTGACGGTCGCACCATCCGCGTCAGCGAGGCCGAGGAGCGCCAAGGCGGCGCCGGCGGCGGCGGCGCGCCCCGTCCCCCTCGTCGTGAGGGCGGCTACGGCGGCGGCGGCTACGGCGGCGGCGGCGGCGGCTACGGCGGCGGCGGCGGCCGCGG
>VGTA01000139.1 GCA_016874875.1 Deltaproteobacteria bacterium
CGTCGAGGGCCTGCGCGAAGGTGAGGCGCTGCTCCTGATAGGTCTGCGCGAGCTCCTTCTTGTTGGAGCGAGGCTTAGAGGGCTTCGCCTCCTTGGGCACCTCGGCGCCCTCAGCGCCCTCAGCGCCCTCCGCCTTCTTGCGCCCCTTGCGCCCCTTGGCGGGCGCCGCCTCCTCCGCCGCCACCTCCACCGGCGCCTGCTTGGCGCGCGCCTTGGAGATCTTGACGCTGACGGTGAAGCCCTCCACGGCGCCCTCCACGCCCTCGGCGGTGAGGCCGCTGTGGTAGGCGCTCACCTTGGAGGCGATGGTGGTGATGATGTCCGCCTCGAAGGCCTCGCGGCTGATGGAGGACTTGAGGGCGGCGTGGTGCTCTTTGAGGGCGGTGATCTGCTGCTCGAGGTCTCTGAGCTGATCAAAGATGGTGGGCGCGGCGGTGGGCGCGTCGGTGGGCTCGGTGGTCTGGGCGGCGGGCTGGTGGGGCGTGTCGGACATAGCGTCTCCGTTTAGAGGTGTGTTGAGGATACGTGTCGAGGATATGTGTCGAGGATATGTGTCGAGGATATGTGTCGAGGATATAGTGTGGATAGGCTTAGTCTGATACCACCGCCAGACCCTCTATTTAACCAAATGAGCTTATATGTCATCTTTGATTGATTTTCAAGGTTTTTATTTAATCGCACATGATTCGTGACGATCGTGGAAATCAACATAAGCCCGATACACACTTATGAAATCGATGGGCAGAACGAACACATCAAAGCGCTAGAAATGCGCCCGCCGCGCGACGAGAAGCATCACCACCCGCGCCGCCCGCCGCTCGCCGCCCGCCGCCTGCCGCCTGCCGCCTGCCGCCCGCCGCTCTCGGCCCTCGACCCTAGGCCCGGAGATGCCCTGTGTAGCGTTTTGCGCGTGTGTCTCTTTTTGCAACAAAAATTACGGAGCCAAAAAATAAAATCCAATAAAATAAACACAAATAAACACAAATAAATATAAAAAAAGCAAAATCAAATACCAATCAGACTTAAAAAATAACGCAGCGGAGGGAATGACTTTTGCTAGACAGCCCCAGCCCCCCCCTTCTCCCCCCCGAGGCCCCATGCAGCTCAACTTTCAGCACCTCTACTACTTTTGGGTCGTCGCGCGCGCCCCATCGCTCACCGCCGCGGCGCGGCAGCTAGAGCTCTCGCCCTCAACGGTGAGCACGCAGATCAGGGCGCTCGAGGAGCGCCTCGGACACACGCTCTTTGAGCGGCGCGGGAGGGGCCTCGTGCTCACGGAGCGGGGGCGCGTTGCGCTGGCCTACGCCGATGACATTTTCGCGCTCGGCGGTGAGCTCTACGAGGCGCTGAGGACGCAGGAGGGGGTGCCGATTCACCTAGACCGGCTGCGGGTGGGGCTGAGCAGCCACCTGCCCAAGCTGCTCGTCTACGCGCTGCTGGCGCCGGCGACGCGCTGCGAGGGGCACCCGGTGCACCTGGTGTGCCTGCAGGGGGAGTCGAGCGGGCTGGTGGCGGACCTCGCGGCGCAGCACTTTGACCTCGTGCTCACTGAGCAGCCCGTGGGACTCGCCAGCGACCTGCCCCTCGAGAGTCTGCTGCTCGGGGAGTGCGGGGTGACGCTGATGGGGGCGCCGGGGGTGGTGGCGCGCCTGTCGGGGGAGTTCCCCGCCTGCCTCAGCGGCGCGCCCCTGCTGCTGCCCGAGCTCGGCGCGCCGCTGCGCCGGCGCCTAGAGGCGTACTTTCATGAGCAGGGCGTGTATCCGCTCGCGGTGGGGGAGTTTGGGGACTCGGCGCTGCTCAAGGCGTTTGGGCAGGCGGGGGTGGGGCTGTTCCCCGTGCCGACCCTAGTGGCGGCGCAGGTGGCGGCGCAGTACGGGGTGGTGCCGGTGGGGGAGCTGAGCGGGGTGCGCGAGCAGCTCTATCTGCTGTTCGCGGCGGGGCGCGCGCTGAGCCCGCCGATGCGCGCGATCATCTCGGCGGCGGCGCGGGGGCTGGGGCGGGTGGAGGGGGTGGAGGGGGCCCTCTGAGGGGCGGTGGCGTGCGGCGTTGGCGCGTGTCATGCGCGCTTGTCGCCCCCTGCGGCGGCGGCGCGGGGTGGCGCCAAGCGGGCTTGGCGCGCGGCGGGGCGGCGGGCGCGAGAGCGGCGGGCGGCGCTGTGGTGGCGCGCCCCTCGTCTCGCGTTTTGACGCCCCCATCCGCGCTTTTTTGATGTTTTTGATGTTTTTGATGTCTTTTGAGGCTCCGGCGCCCACATGGCACGCCTGTCGCATTACAGGACAGCGGCGGCCGAGGCGCAGCGCCCCGGCCCCCCGCCGTGCCCCCCCACCCCCATTGAGGAGAATCCCCATGAGCTCTCATCAGCGCCTGATCACCTTCCTCGCCGCCGCCCTGAGCGCCGGCGCCATCACCGCGGGCTGTGACTCCACGGCCTCCACGTCCACGCAGGGCGCCCCCAGCTTCTCTGAGCTCTCGCAGCTCGAGGACGCCCTCGCCCAAGAGATCATCGGCTACCAGGTCGGCGGCGCGGAGGCGGGCGCCGAGGGCGAGAGCAGAGTTGAGGACAGCGCGTTCGATTCCCGCCCTGAGGGCACCTCCCCGCGCGAGTTCTGTGAGGAGCGCGCTCGTCGTCATCATGACGGCGAGGGTGACGAGGATGAGCACGAGGACGAGGATGAGGAGGGTGAGGACCACGAGGAGGAGGGCGAGTCCGCCGAGGGCGAGTCCGCCGAGGGCGAGTCCGCCGAGGGCGAGTCCGCCGAGGGTGAGAAGGCAGACAGCGAGGAGCCTGAGGGCGAGGAGGAGGACGACGCGGAGGGCGAGATGAGCCTGCCCCCGCCCCCCCCGGCTCCCGAGGGCGAGATGAGCCTGCCCCCCCCCGAGGGCGAGATGAGCCCGCCCCCCAGCGACGTGGACCCTGAGGCCATGCGCGACTGCATGCGCGGCGCCCGCCGCCACGCCAAGCGCAGAGTGCGCGAGTGCATCGAATCGTGCCGCGACGTGGTGATGGAGCAGTTTGAGCAGTGCGCGGATGTGGAAGGGCGCGACGAGTGTGTGGCGCAGGGCGGCGAGCTCCTCCGCGCTTGCTACGAGAGCGCCTGTGGTGATCTGCCCCCTCCCCCTCGCATGCGCGGGGGCGAGCGCGAGGGTGAGCGCGAGCACGAGGGTGAGCGCGAGGGTGAGCGCGAGCACGAGGGCGCCGACGACGAGGGCGCCGACGACGAGGGCGCCGACGACGAGGGCGCCGGCGGGGCGCAGGGCGCCTGACGAGGGTCGCCGGCCGGGGGCTCCCAAACGGTGATCCAACAGGTGCCAGGTGCCCTAACAGGTGCCAGGCACCTGTTATATACCTAAAAAACATCAAAAATCCAAAAAGCTCACAAAAAGCTCTGGGTTGTCAACGCCGCCAAAAAGCTCTACTAAAAGAGCCAGGCGACCGCGCGCCCCCCGACGCCCGCGCGCCCCGAGCCCCCGAGGAGCGCGCATGCTGATCTACCGAGCCCTCAAGGAGACGCTGCGCCTCTCCATGCTCATCTTCTTCCGCCGCGTGCAGGTGGAGGGCGCCGAGGGGGTGCCGGCGAGCGGGGCGGTGATCTTCTTTGGGAACCACCCCAACTCGCTCCTCGACCCCGCCCTCCTCACCGCCTTCGCCCCCCGCGACGTCCACTTCGCCGCCAAGGACACCCTCTTCGCCCACGCGCCGCTGCGCTGGCTGCTCAAGCGCATGGGCGCCATCCCCCTCAAGCGGCGACAGGACCACGGCAACGGCGCCCTCAGCGACGGCGCCCTCAACAACGACGACGCCTTCAGCGCCCTCCACGCCCTGCTCGCCCGAGGCGGCGCCATGGGCATCTTCCCCGAGGGCGTGAGCCACGACGGCGCGCAGCTCGCCGAGCTCAAGACGGGCGCCGCGCGCGTCGCGCTCAGCGCCCTCCGCGGCGGCGTCCCCGTCCACCTGGTCCCCTGCGGCCTCCACTACCTCAAGCGGCGGCGGTTCCGCACCGCCGCGCTGCTGCAGCTGGGCGCCCCGCTCACCCTCACCCCCGCCGACCTCGCCCCCCCCCACGCGCCGCCCCTCACGCCGCGCGCGCTCACCGAGCGGCTCGAGCTGCACCTCCGCGCGCTCACCGTCAACGCCGAATCCTGGGAGGACATCACGCTCCTCGACACCGCCCGCCGCGTCTACCAGCCCCCTGGGCTGCCGCTGGCGGAGCGCGTGGAGCTCATGAGGCGCTTTAACCGCTACTACCCGCAGCTCGCCCACCGCGACGACATCGCCGCCCTCGCGCGCGACCTCGAGTCCTACCAAGAGGACCTCGCCGACCTGTCGCTCACCGACCGCGAGGTCGCCGGGGACCTGAGCGCCCGCGCGCTCACGCGGCGGGCGGCGCGGCAGGCGCTGGGGCTGCTGCTCTGGGCCCCCCTCGCCCTCCTCGGCGCGCCGCTGCACCTGCCCATCGCCTACGCGCTGCGCCACGGCAGCGCGCTGCTCGCGCCGCGCAAGGACGTGATCGCCACCACCAAGTTCCTCGCCGGGTTCATCCTCCTCAACGCCCTCTACCTCACCGCCGGCGTGGCGGCGTGGGCGGCGGGGGCGGGGGTCGCGCTGTCGCTCCTCACGCCCCCCGCCCTCGCCCTGAGCGGTTTCGCCACCCTCAAGCTCGGCGAGCGCGCCGGGGCGCTCTGGCGCGCGCTGTGGGTGTGCGCCCGCTGCCTCCGCGCCCAAGACACCCTCCGCGACCTCCGCGCCCGCCGCCGCGCCCTCCGCGAGCGCGTGTGGGCGGCGGTGGAGGCGCACGCGCCGGAGGGGCTGGCGCGGGTGGTGTCGCGGGGGGAGTGAGGGGTGGCTGGAGCGCCCCCCTACCCCCCGCTTTCCCTTGAGCGTAGACGAAAGAGAGCGCTATAGAGATCAGCTTGAGGCAGCGCGCCTGCCTCATCACACACCATAGGGCAGAGGCATCTTCAGCACCGCTCATCCAGGCAGGACCCATGCACACACCCCGCTCACCGCTCCGGCTGCTCGCCCCCTACGCCCTCTTGTCGCTCAGCGCCCCGCTCGCCCTCACGGGCTGCGCTGCCCCTGTGGTCTCCGCGACGGCGACGGCGATCCAAGTGGCGGCGGATGTGATTCAGATCCTTGAGTTCTTCTCGGGGCTCCTTGAGCGCTTCAGCTCCTCCACGAACAGCGCGCAGCGTCACCTCAACGTGTCGGTGGAGACGCCGATCGAGCAGCGCGCGCTCGGGTGGGAGAACGAGTGGATGGGGGCGGCGGCGTCGCTCGTGGAGCTGAGGGAGTGCTTTGGGCGCGTTGAGTCGCACATCGAGGATTACTTTGAGCGGCTCGAGAGCGAGACGAAGGTGATCAAGTCGAAGGAGCTGCGCGAGGAGGAGCTCAAGAAGAACGCGGAGCTCTTGGCGAAGTGGGGGCAGGTGCGTGAGAAGTTTAAGCAGCAGATCACCCTCGCGGAGAAGATCGAGCAGGAGGCGCGTGACATCAAGCAGGTGTTGATGTTGGCGGCGATGCGGAATCAGCTAGACCAGAAGATCGAGTACGCCCTCGGGCTCCATGGGCGCGTGCGCGATGTGAACGCGGAGCTGAGCGGGCTGGTGCAGGAGACGCGGGCGCTCTTGGGCTTCGGGGGGGGGCGCGCGCCCGCCGCGTCGGCTAGCGCGCGCGGGGCGCTTGAGTCGGGGGGGCGCGCGTCCGCCGCGCAGGGGGGGGCGGATGTTGGGATCTCGTGGGTGACGATCCCGGCGGGGTCGTTTCAGATGGGGTCGATCTCGGGGGGGCAGGATGATGAGCGGCCTGTGCGGACCGTGACGGTGCGGGCGTTTCAGATGTCGAGGACGGAGGTGACGGTGGGGCAGTACAAGAGGTGCGTGGAGGCGGGGGTGTGCACTCAGCCTCAATGGGAGAGCTGTGCCTTTTGGGATGGATCTAAAGTAGTTGTTGGCGTTGTGCCTCAGTCTCTTAGGTGGGATCGGCAGCCGGTGGTCTGCGTGGATTGGGGTCAGGCGCGTACCTTCGCGAAATGGGTCGGCGCAGATCTGCCCACAGAGGCGGAGTGGGAGTATGCGGCGCGGGGAGGGCAGAGCTTCACCTACGCTGGGTCTGATCACCTTCAAGAGGTCGCGTGGTACGGGGCTTACAACAACAGCGGAAATGTACCACAGACCGGTGGCACGCGTGATGTCGCGCAGCTTAAGCCAAACGCTTACGGGCTCTACGACATGAGCGGAAATGTGTGGGAGTGGGTGCTTGACGAGTACAAAGACAGTTATAACGGCGCTCCAAGCGAAGGTCATCAGCTTGTAGGCTCATTGCCTACATGTAGCACAAGATGCGACAATGGCGCAGCGAGGCGCGTGCTTCGCGGGGGTGGCTGGTACGACGGCGCGTCTAGCCTCCGCGTCGCGAACCGCTATAGCCACTCGCCCGATATCCGCTACGACGACCTCGGTCTGCGTCTCCGCAGGACGCTCCCTTGACCCTCTTGGTCCCTTGATCCCTTGACCAAGCGCCCCAACCTCCACGAAAACCCTCGCTCCACCCCCCACCACCCCAATCCCCACCACCACACCCGCTCACAAGCCAAACGCCCCCCACCGCCGCTCAAGTCAAGCCGCGCCCGCACCCCCGCAGAGCGAGCGACGCCGCTCGCCTGCGCTCCCTTGACCGCGCCATTGAGGAGGCGAGCCGAGGCGCCCCGCTAGAGAGAGGCAAGCTCCTCCCAGACGCGAGGGTGCGCCTCCTCCAAGACCGCGCGCAGCGCCTCAAACCCCGCCCGCGCCTGGCGGCCCGCGCTCAGCGGGAGGCGCGCCGCCGCCTCCGCGAGCGCCCCGGGGGTGCGCTCCGCGATCACCGCCAACAGCGCCGCCGCCTGCGCGAGGTCGCGCGCACCCTTCGTGGCGCCCGCCCCGCGCAGCTGTGACACCAGCACCTTGTGGATCGCAAATCGCTCCGCCGTGGGCGTCCGCACCTGGCAGCAGCCCTCTCGGGCGATCAGGAGCGACGGCTGTGTCTCACCGAGCAGGTAGCTGAGATAGGGGACGCTCTGCGCGTGCGCCTTTAGCTCGGGGATCGCGATGATCTCAAATCGCTCGTCTGGGGAGGGGACGAGCAAATCTACATGAAATCGACTGCGCCCAGCCTCCTTCCAGCGGGTAGAGGGCTGGGCGGGCTGAAAAGACGGCACCTCCACAAAGTCCACGCCAGAGCCCTTCAGCATATCTAAGAGGCTCGCCGTCGGCGGCTCCGTGAAGGCGAGCGGCTCAGCGCGCGCGATGTCCACGTCCTCCGTCGAGTAGGCGGCGGCGCGGGCGCCGAGCTGGTTGAGGAGGGCGCCGAATGCGTGCGACCCGATGAGGGTCGCCCCCGCGCGAAAAACACCGTGGTTGTGCAGGCTCGCGAGGGTCGCGTAGGTGCGCGCGTCCGCCACCTGATACCCCTCGCGCCCCAAGAGCCGCACCTCCCGCGCGACGCGCAGCGTCTCCTCCACCTGCGCCCTCACCCGCGCCGCGCGCTCCTCTGTCTCCTCGCTCCCGATGGGGCCGCCGATGTAGCTCTCCCGGCGCTTGCCGCTCGGGTCATAGAACTGCCGCGTATAAAACCGAAAGCCTCTGGCGTTCTCCCTCTCCGTCACGCTCCCCGGCGTGCCGATG
>VGTA01000140.1 GCA_016874875.1 Deltaproteobacteria bacterium
TCCTCCGCGAGCTCCTCCCCCCTAAGGGGCGCCCCCCCCGCCCCCTCCCCCGCCCCCTCCCCCGCCCCCCCCGCCTCCTGCGCATGCAGGTCGAGGAGGGCGAGCCACTCGTCGAGACTCACCTTCTCCGCCCCCTGCGCGCCCTCGAGGACCTGATCGGCGATCTGGCGCTTGCGGGCGTGGAGGTGGAGGATGCGCTCCTCGATGGTGCCGAGCGTGATGAGGCGATAGATCGTCACCGGGCGCTCCTGCCCGATGCGGTGCGCGCGGTTGGTGGCCTGGTCCTCGGAGGCGGGATTCCACCACGGGTCCATGTGAATCACATAGTCGGCCTCCGTGAGCGTCAGCCCCACGCCGCCCGCCTTGAGGCTGATCAAGAAGAGGTCCGCCTGCCCCGCCTGGAAGCGAGCCACCGACCGGTCGCGCTGCTCGGGCGGCGTCTGCCCGTCGAGGCGCTCATAGCGCGCCCCGCGCTCCTGGAGGTGCCGCTCGAGGATGTCGAGGTGCACCACGAACTGGCTAAAGATGAGCGCCTTGTGCCCCCCGTCGAGGAGCTGCGCCACGAGCTCCTTAAACGCCTCGAGCTTAGCGGCGGGCCCCCCCCAGTCGGGGCTGATGAGCGACGGGTGACAGCAGGCGAGGCGGAGCTTGGAGAGCGCCTGGAACACGTGCGGCAGCACGCCCCCCTGCGCCCCCCCCGCGCCCCCCGCGCCGCGCAGCTGCGCGCGCACCTCGCTGCGCATAAAGTTGAGAATCGCCACATAGTGCGCCGCCTCCTGCGCCGTGAGCGTCACGTGGAGCGTGAGCTCGGTCTTGGGCGGCAGGTCCTTGAGCACATCGCGCTTGGTGCGGCGCAGGATGAACGGCGCCACGAGCTGACGGAGGTGGCGCGTGACCACCTCGCCGCGCTGCCCTTCGAGGTGCGCCTCAAAGCGCCGGCTGAAGCCGCGCTGGTCGCCGAGGAGGCCGGGGTTGAGGAACCGCATCAGACTCCACAGGTCGCGGAGGTAATTCTCGATGGGCGTGCCCGTCATCGCCACCTTAAAATCGGCGCGCAGCGCCACGGCGGCCTGGTGGCGACGCGAGGAGGGACTCTTGATGGACTGCGCCTCGTCGAGAATCACCGTCCGCCACTGCAGCTCACCCAGCGCCTCCTGCTCCGAGGCCAGCAGGCCATAGCTGCACACCACCAGGTCCCACGCCGCCGCCTGCCGCAGCGCCCCGCGGCGGCGCTCGGGGGTGGCGTTCTCGCCCACCCCGAACCGCGTGACCCGCAGACTCGGCGCGAACTTGCGCGCCTCCTCCACCCACGCGCCGCACACCGACGTGGGCGCCACCACGAGGCACGGCCCCCCCTCCGCGCGGCTGAGCGCCACGGCGAGCGCCTGCACCGTCTTGCCGAGCCCCATGTCGTCGGCGAGGCACGCGCCGCCGCCCCAGTGCGCCAGGCGCGACATCCACTTAAAGCCCTCCACCTGATACGAGCGGAGCGTGGCGGCGAGGGCGGCGGGGGCGGCGGGGTCGAGGTCGCGCGCCTCGCTCATGCGCGCCACGAGCGCCAGCCACGCCCTTGACGCCTTCACCCGCGCCCGCTCCGCCTGCAGGCGATCGATCACGGGCACCGCCGCCGGCGACAGCTCGCCGTTGGGGGCGGCGAAATCGAGCTCGCGCAGGCGCTGCAGGAAGCCCTCCGTGAGCGCCAAGAACACCCCCGACGGCAGCTCCACGAAGCGCCCGGGGGAGTAGGCGAGCAGGGGGGTGAGGTCGTTGAAGCGCAAACTCCCGTGCTCGCCGAGGTCGAGGGAGCCCGAGAGGGTGGAGCCGCCCGCCGCGCGCGCCTTGATGGTGAGACTCAGGGCGCTGTCGTCGAGGTCGCTCGTCACGCGCCACGGGTCCCCGTGCGGCCACTCCACGCGCACGTCATAGCCGGGATAGTCAGCGCCGTTCGCCGCGGGGCGCGCGAGGCGCTCAAGGGCGCGCAGCGCCTCGATCGCGGCGGCGATGGGGAGCGCGTAGCGGGCGGGTGCGCCCCCCGCCTCCCCCGCCCAGAGGCCCGCGGCGCGCGCGAGGGCGTCGAGGGCGCCGCGCTCCGCCTCGAGGTCGCGCCGCAGCAGCTCGAGGCGCCGCTCGCCCCGCGGCGACAGCACGGGCACGAGCGCGAGGGGGCGCCCCGCCGCCGGCGTGAGGCGCTCAGCGCAGCCCTCGAGCGGCTCAATGAGCACGGTGAGCTGCAGGCGCGGCGCGGCGAGGTCAGCGCCGGGGGCGCGGAGCGGCTCGCAGACGCACACCAGACTCAGGCGCGCCTGGCTCGCCGCCGAGCCGGCGGGGACGCCGGGCGCCCCGAGCGCCCCCTCGGCGTCGAGCTCAGGCGACGCCGTCACGCGCAGCCCGAGGGCGAGCGAATCCGCCAGCGCCTCCGCCACCATCAGCAGGCGGCGCGCCCCCCACGAGGGCATCTCGATGGGCGCCTCGGAGAGCGCGGGCAGGAGCTCGTGGAGGAGGTCGCGGAGCCCCTCGTCCTCCTGCGCTGCGCCTGCGCCTGCGCCTGCGCCTGCGCCCGCGCTCGTGCTCGCGCTCATATCTGTCTCCGCCCCAGAATCTCGCGCTGAATCCTGAGAAGCCCTCAGCAGCGGCGCGAGGCGCGCCCCCAGCTGCGCGCGCGCCTCTTCGCCGTGGACTCCCAGCTCCCCAGAGCGGGCGAGGCCCTCAAGCGAGAGGCGCGCGAGGCTGGCCGTGAGGCGGAGGTGGAGGCGGAGGTCCTCGGCGGGGCGCAGCGCCCAGAGGATTCGGTCGGGCCGCGCGCTCAAATCGACCTCACGCAGTCGCGGGTGTAGGCGTCGCGCCGCGCCCCCACCACGGCGGGGTCCTCGCCGTGCGCCTCGATGTCGGGGCGCACCTTAAAGAGCGGCTGGCCCTTCTTGATGATGACGCCGTCCCCGCGCACCAGCACCTCCGTGATCGTCCCCGAGAAGGGCGCGTAGACCTTGTTGAACATCTTCATCACCTCCACGATGTAGAGCGGCTGCCCCTCCTTGAAGCGCGCCCCCACCTCCACGAACGGCGGCAGGTGGGGCGCCTCGCGGGGGTAGAACATGCCGCCGCTGGCGGCGACCACCTCGTCGGACTTGGCCACGGGCGGCGGCGCGAGCACGCGCTCCATCTCGCCTTGGCGCGCGCGGTCGAGGAGGCGGTCGGGGATGTGCACGCTGAGGTCGGGGCGCGCCTTGAGGTCAAAGAAGCCCGCGCGGTGCGCGATGTAGGGGAGGACGGAGAGCAGCTCCATCCCCAGCGCGAACCCCGCGTGCGCCCCCTGCGCCGCCCGCCAGCGCCCCTCATCGAGCGCCTCCCCGGCGGCGGAGGTGGGCGGGGGGGCGGCGGGGTCCTCGAGGAGGGCGCGCGCCGCCGCCCACGACGCCGGCAGCCCCGCCTCCTCGAGGCGCGCGTAGAGGTGGAGGGCGCGGCGCAGGAGGTCGTCGTCGTGGTCCCAGATCTGCCACTGCGCCGCGTAGCCGTCGCGCCGCTCCATGTTGAGGTAGCGGTAGAGGTCGGCGAGGGCGAGGAGCGGATTCTTGCGCCAGGTGACGCGCAGCGGAGCGCCAGCGCCGCCCTCGAGCGCCCCCCCCTCGAGCGCGCCCACCTCAAAGTCGTGCCTGTGGAGACTCAGCCACCCGCCGAGCAGGTGTGGCTCCGCTAAGAGCGCCTCGAGGGGGCGGCGGACGAGGGTGGACTTGGCGTCGAGGCAGCGGCGGGCGGCGCGCTCAAGCGCGGCGTCCCCCCCGCAGGCGGCGACCGCGCGCTCGGCGATCAGGCGCGCCGCGAGGTCGAGGTCCACCTGGTTGGCCTCCGCCTTCAGCTCCCCGAGGGCGGTGAGGTAGGGCACCACGAAGCGCGTGGTGGGGCGCGCGTCGGGCTCCTCGCCGAGGAGCCAGCTCACGAGCCCGTAGTGGAACGCGAGGTTGGTGGCGAGGTTGTCGCCCTTGAGCTTGGTGAGGCGCAGCACCTCGCGCATGCGCTCATAGGCGTCGCGGCGGTCGCCGCCCACCGTGAGCAGGAGCGCGATGTTGGAGTCGTAGGCGCCGGCGAGGTGGTACTGCATAAAGACGCCGGTGTCGGGGTTGCGCAGGCTGATCCCCTGGTCGTCGCGCACCTCCCCCGCCACCGGGTCAGACCAGTCGGTGATCACCCCGCCGGCGTGGGGGCGGAGGGCGTCGTTGGTGGCGTTGAGGCGCGCCTCTACCGCCGCGCGGTGGCGCGGCACGCGCGCGGGGCGGGGCAGCGCGCGCTTATGGAGGGCCAAGAGCGCCATCACCTCCACCAGCGACGTCACCACCAGGCGGTCGCGCGGGTCGTCGGGGTTGGTGAACTCGAGGGCGTAGCAGAGCTCCGTCACGCGGTGCTCCACCTGGATGCGCGTGTTCATCTCCATAAAGTAGTGGCGGTCGCCGTCCACGATGCACTCAAAGGTCGACACGCTGTCGAGGCCCACCGCGCGCCCAAAGCGCGCCGCCTCCTCCTCCATGCGCTCGAGCGTCACGAGGTCCGCGCGCAGGGTGGCGCGCTTGGCCTCGAGGCGCGCGCGCTCGTCCGCCCGCAGGCGCTCCGCGGGGTCGGCGAGGGTGTCGGACAGCTCCCCCACCAGCTCGCGCAGCTCCTCCTGCGTCACCGACACCTCCAGCAGCTTCTGCTCATGCATCTGCAGCGAGCAGTCGCGCCCGCCGAGCGTGACGCACCAGTCGCCGTTGCCCACCACCTGAATCTCCTGGTGGCGCGTGGTCTCGATGTTGAGCTCCGCGATGATGTTCTTGTTGTCGCCCACCCCGTCGCACTTGAGCTCCGCGAGGATCTCGCGCGCGAGCCCCGCCACGGGCTCAAGCGCCGCCTCCACGCGCTCCGCGAGCGCAGCGCCCTCCCCCAAGAGCGTGAGGGGCGCGCTCAGGATGCGCTGCCCCTTGCCGCCCCCCCCCGCGATCCCCTTGAGGCGCACGCGGTACGCCGGGTTCGCCGTAAAGACCTCGCGGAGCGCCTCGCGGAGCGCCGCCACGAGGTCCTCGAACGAGTAGAGGTCCACGCCCGCCTCGTAGCCGGCGGCGAGGGTGGCGGCGGCGAGGTCGGCGAGGGCGGGCTCGCCGCGCGCCCGCAGCGCCGCGAACGACGCCGCCAGCCCCGCCGCCGGCACCCCGCGCGCCGCCGCGTGCGCCCGCAGCGCCTCCTCGGAGGGCGCGAGGGCGAGGAGGGCGCGGGTGGTGGCGTCGTCCACCCCCGGCGTCACCGACACCCCCACGCGCAGAGCGGTGCGCTTGGCCTGGTCCTTGAGCCCCGCCGCCCCCTGCGTGCGCGAGCAGGGCCCGATGAAGATGAGCCCCGCCTCCTCCACCGCGCGCACCATCTCCTCGTCCTCCGACATAAACCCGTAGCCGGCGAACACGCTGTTATAGCCGTGGTCGTGGCAGATCGCCACCATCTGCGCCACGCGGTCGCGGCGCTCCTCCTTGGAGGCGCCCGTGTAGTCGGGCACGCGGTGGACGCGGCTGGGGTCGGTGAGGGCGCGCAGCTCGGGGGCGAGGGCGTTGGCGTAGGTGATGGAGTCCTTCTCGGAGAGGAGAATCCCGTAGCCGCGGACGCCCATCTCGTCAAAGACGTCCATCGCCTCCTTGCGGACGGGGCCGCGGCAGATGATGAGGGGCTTGAGCGCCTCGCACGAGAGCGAGCGCGCCCAGGCGGAGGGGCGCGATGAGAGGCGGCGGTCGGCGTGGACGAGGGGGTTAGGGCGCGGGTGGGTCATGGGGCTTCGCTCTGCTCGGCTCGGGAGACGTTAGTGAAACTCGCGCTGCACCCCACCCATCGGGGCGGGCTCATAGTGGCGCAGGTGAAAGGAGAGGTTCTCCGTGAGGAGGCGGCGCACATCGGAGGGCATCGCGATCTGCGAGATGGAGCCGAGGCTGAGCGCCTCGTTGGGATTCATCAGCTCGCGCTCATAGCGCGCCGCCAGATCCGCCTCCTGCGCCGCCGCCCACGCGCGCACGCCCTCCTGCGCCTGCGCCTGCGCCTCCGCTGGGCTCACCCCCTGGGCCTCGAGCGCGGCGCGCGCCTCCGCCACCCGCGCCTTGAGCGAGCCGCGCACCGCCTGCAGCTCCTGCTTATACACGAACTCCACCCCCGCCGGCCCCATCACCGCCAGGCGCGTGGTGGGGAGCGCCACCACGAGGTCGGCGCCGGTGGGGTAGTTGTTGAAGGAGGCGTAGGCGCCGCCGAAGGCGTTGCGGAGAATCAGCAAGAAGCGCGGGGTGCGGAGGTCGATGATGGCGTCGAGCATGGCGCGCCCCGCCTGCACGATGCCGCGCGCCTCCTGCTCGCGCCCCGGCAGGAAGCCCGTGGTGTCCTCGATGAAGATGACGGGGATGTTGTAGAGGTTACAGAAGCGGATAAAGCGCGCGTTCTTGAGGGCGGCGTCCACGTCGATCTGCCCGGAGGCCACGGCGGAGTTGTTGGCCACGAAGCCCACCACGCGCCCCCCGAGGCGCCCGAGGGCGGTGATGGTGTTGCGAGCGCGCGAGGGCTGAATCTCTAGATAGTCGCCGTGGTCACAGAGCTGCTGCAGGACGATGCACACGTCCACGGGAGTGTTGAAGCCCGTGGGGGAGTTGAACGCCTTCTTGAGCAGCAGGTCGATGCCCCAGGTCTTGCGGTCCACGGGGTCGGAGGTGGGGCGGGGGGGGGGCGCCTCGCCGCTGTGGTCGGGCAGGAAGCGCAAGAGCTGACGCACCTTCTGCAGCGCCGCCACCTCGTCCTCCACCACAAAGTCCGTCACCCCGCTCTGCGAGTGCACCCCCGGCCCGCCGAGCTCGTCAGGGGTGACGTCCTCGCCGAGCACCGACTTCACCACCCCGGCGCCCGTGAGCCCAAAGAAGGTGCCCTTGGGCTGGATGATGAAGCTGCCCTGGCGCGGCAGGTAGGAGCCGCCGCCGGCGTTGTAGCCAAACATGCACATGATCGACGGCACCACGCCGCTCACCTTGCGGAGCGCCGTGAACGCCTCCGCGTAGCCCTCGAGCCCGCCCACCCCGGCGGGCACGTAGGCGCCGGCGGAGTCGTTGAGCCCCACGAGCGGAATCCGCCGCTTGCCGGCGAGCTCGATGAGGCGGGCGAGCTTCTTGCCGTTGGTGGCGTCCATGGAGCCGGCGCGCACGGTGAAGTCGTGCCCATAGAGCGCCACGTCGCGCCCCTCCACGCGGATGATCGCCGTCACCAGCGACGCGCCGTCGAGGTTGGGGCCCCAGTTCTGAAACAGAATCGTGGGGGGGGCGTCCGACAAGAGCTCGATGCGCTCCCAGATGGTCATGCGATTCTTTTGGTGCTGGCGCAGGACCCCCGCCAGCCCCGCGGCGGCGCGCGGGCGCAGCGTGAGCTCGTGACCCCGCCGCATCGCCTCCTCGTAGCGCCCCGGCGCCGTGGCGATCTGGCCGGGGGCGTCGAGGTCCACGGGGCGAGGGGGCTCAAAGGGGTCGTCGAGGTGCGGCGTCACCGCGGTCTTGAGGCTCATCGGGGGCTCCTGGGCGAGTCCGGGCGCGGGGGGGGGCGCGTCGAGGGCGTGATGATAGGGGATAGGGGTTGAAGAATCAACGCGATGGCGGATCTCATCACGGCTGTTATGCTCCGC
>VGTA01000141.1 GCA_016874875.1 Deltaproteobacteria bacterium
CCCCTCAAGCGCCCCTCCGCCCACGCCAGCGCCAAGAGCGCCGGCGCCTGCGTCACATACGCGCTCCCCTCATGCCACGGCCCCATCGCCAGCTCCACCCCCCCATAGCAGCCCAGCGCGAAAATGAGCGCGATGCGCGCCGCGTTCGCCGCCAGCGACAGCGGCAACGAGAGCGCCACCAGCCACAGCGCCGCGCGCCCGCTGCCCCCCACCGCCCACGTGAACCCCGCGGCGTAGAGCGCGCTCGACAGCAGCAGATTCACCCCCGCGCACGTCTCATCGACGATCAGATAAAACTCAGGCGTATAGAGCGTGTGATCATCCCACAGGCGCGCGGCGAGGCGCGGGTCGACCTGCCCGGCGACCCACAAGAGACCCTGCGCCGACGACGCGCCGAGGCGCTGCAGCGGGAGGTTGAGGGCGCGCAGCGGCGACTCCCAGGGCAGCGCGAGCAGCGCGAGCACGCTCGGCGCCAGCGCCGCCGCCCCCGCGCCGCGCCAGAGCGCCACCGCCCGCCACGCGCACCACAGCCCCCCCCACTGCGCCCACAGCTCCGCCACCCGCCACGCCTCTACGCCCCACCCCCACAGGCGCGGAGAGAGCGAGGGGAGCGCGCGCGCCTCAAGCGAGGCGAGCGCGAGCGCGAGGCCCAGCGCGCCGCCGCCCCCCCCCGCGCGCGCCCAGCGGCGCGCCGCCGCCCGCGCGGCGGGCGAGGGGGGCGCGGCGGGCGCCGCCAGCGCGCGCCCCACCCCCCACGCCCCGAGCGCCAGCGCCGCCAGCCCGATTCCGGGATTCTGCGCCGCCCCGTCGAGCCACTCCGCCCCGAGGCGCCACCCCACCACCCCCGTCGCGGCGAGCAGGGCGGCGAGCGCGGCGCCCACCCCTCAGCCCTGCGCGAACAGCTGCGGCGCCGCGCTCAGCATGCCCTCCCCCTCCGCCCCCGCCGCACACGGGAGCCAGTAGACGCGCGTGAGGTCCTTGAGCTCCGCGTGCTCCTCGGGGCTGAGGCGCGCGCTGCTCACCACGCACACCACCGCCGGCGTCGTCACCCCAAAGCCCTCCTCGAGGGCGCGGACGCTCAAGACCACATCGGACCAGCGCAGCCCGGGCGGCACGTGCGTCAAGAGCAGCGCGTCGAGCGCCCGCCCCTGCCGCAGCGCCCGCGCGTACACCCCCAGCGCGTCGAGCGGCGCCGAGACGCTCTCGAGCGTCACAGGCAAGAGGGGCGCGAGCGCGTCCCCGAGCCCCTCCATGGGCGAGGCGAGCACCACCTGCGCCACGGGGCGCGCCCGCGCCACCCCGCGCCCGCGCCAGCGCAGGTCGAGGCCAAAGCCACAGCGCGCGCACAGGCTGAAGGTGGTGAACTCGAGCGTCACCTCCTCCACCGAGCGCGCCCCCTCAAGCGGCTGCGAGCAGCTCGGGCACGAGACCTTCATACCTCCACCTCCTCCTGAAAGCGCCTGAGCTGCCCGAGCACCTGCAGCGCCGCCGCCGCCACCATGGGCGCCGCCTCCGCGCTCTCGGGAATCTGGAGGTGCAGCGTCTGCGGGTAGGTCGCCAGCAGCCCCTCCGGCGCCGCCGCGGGCGTGCAGAGGAGGCAGGGGTACGGGGGGCGGTTGAGCCCGCGCTCGATGGCGCGCAGCGAGGCGACCACCTGCTCCGCCCCGATGCGCGCCAGGGGCGTGGTGAGCACGAGCAGCCCGTAGGGGCTGCCCTCGGCGATGGAGCGGCACATGTAATAGAGCCCCTGCGCGCCGTCGATCGCGTGCGTCACCTCGACGTCATCGAGGCACTGCCGGAGGAGAGCGAGCGCGTTGCGCGCCCAGGGCTCTGCGGTGACGAGTAAGATGCGCTCCACGGGGAGTCCCTCTGCGGTGGATGGAGTGGTGTGCGCGCCGGGGCGCGGGGCGCTCGCCGCGCGGGGCTAGCGGAGCAGGAGCGACGAGATCGAGGCGAGCGACTGCATCAGCACCGCGGCGGCGAGGCCGCGCGTGCGCCAGGCGAGCGCCAGCCCCACCCCGCCCACGAACAGCGCCATCTGCGCCGACACCAAGAGCGCCAACGGCTGAGACCAGATGTAATAGAAGCTGAGCTTGTAGAGGGCGAACAGGCCCACCACCACCCCAAAGGCGACCGCGGGCACCCCGGTGGAGCCCTTGAGCAGCGCCCCGCCCACGTAGCCCGTAAAGAAGACCTGCTCCGCCGCCGCGTGCAGGGCGAGCATCCCCGCGAGCGTCCACAGGGGCGTCGGGGACTCCACCGCCGGCGTCAGCCACCCCACCGCGAGGGCGTAGAGCGCGCCGGCGGCGGTGAGCGACGCCGGCGTCAACCCCGGCCCGCTGAGCGCCCACGGGCGCCCCGCCCCCCGCCCGCCGCCCTCCACGGCCCACGGCCGCGTCACCCACAGCCCCACGAGCCCCGCCGCCAAGAGCAGCAGGCGCCGCGCCCACCAGAAGGGGTCATCGCTGAGCCAGTACCCCTCCACCGCCCCGAGCACTCGCTGCGGCGCCGGAATCACCCGCGAGAGGCTGATGGCGCTGGTCACCGCGGCGGGGTCGCGCGCGTAGCGCTCATAGAGGAACTCCGCGGCGCGCGCCACCTCGCGCAGCTCCCCCCCCTCGAGCGCCGAGATGTCATAGCCGTCGCGGTCGTTGCCCGTGACGCTCGGCGGCGGGCGGAGGCCGAGGCGGTAGGCGGACGACACCACGAGGGCGCCGTCGTAGCTCTGGCGCATCGCCTGATAAAAAGAGAGGCGGCGGTCGGACTCGCGCGCCGCGCTCAGGTCCACCGAGTCGAGCGGGCGCACCTCAGGCCACTGCACCCGCGTGGAGGGCAAGAGCGCCCCCGCTGCCCACAGGAGCGCCGAGAGCGCCAGCGACACCCCCACCGCCGCCCGCGCCGCCGGCGCGCCGAGCCCCACCCCCGCCCCCGCCCCCGCCACGCGCCCGAGGCCGCGCCGCTGGCGCTTGTGCTCAAACTCCATGTTAAACAGCAGCCGCAGCTCCGCCTTGGCCTGCGCGTGCTCCGGGCTGAGCGCCAAGACCGCCCGCAGGCTGCGCTCGGCGCCCTCCACGTCCCCATAGACGCGCTGAATCTGCGCGAGGAGCAGCGGCGGCTCCACGTCACGGGGGTGCGCGCGCGCCGCCGCCTCCGCCTGCTGCCGCACCGCCGCGTAGGCGCCCGCGCCCCGATCCGAGCTTAAGAAGCTCGCCCAGATGAGGCGGAGGCGCGCCGTCAGGTCGCTCGGCTTGAGGCGCGCCGCCTCTGAGAAGTGCGCGTGCGCCTCCTGATAGCGCTGCTGCTTGAGCGCCCGCTCCCCCTCCTGGCTGGCGAGCTCAAAGAGGATGTTGGCCTTGAGCGCCTCGTCGCGCGGGTCGGCGCCGAGCTGCTCCATGCGCTGCAGCGCGAGGCGCTCGCGCGGACTCAGCTGCTCCGTGGCGGTCAGCGCCGCGAGGCGCGCGCGCAACGCCACCTTCACGCGCTCCTCGTCCTCCGTCTCCGACGGCGCCCCCAGCGCCAGCGACTCCGCGTAGCGCGTGGCCGCCTGCGCGCCCTCCTCCGGCGAGAAGCGCGGCGGCAGCCCTAGGCGCTCGAGCGCGCCGGGGCCGCTCAGGGCGCTGAGCTCCTCAGCGAGCGCGAAGGCGCGGGGGAGCGCAAAGAGGCCGAGCATGTCCCACGCGATCGCCTTGAGCGCCCCGTCGCGCTGCGTCCAGTGCTCGCGCTCCGTGAGGGGACGCAGCGCCCCCGCCGCCTGCACCCGCTTGAGCACGCCGCGGTCCTCCGCCGAGAGCATCGACACGGCGGGCGAGTCGGGCTTGAGCTGCGTGGGGCGCGCGAGCAGCGCCGCCATGTACTCCTTGATCTCGGCGTCCGAGAGGCCATAGCCGAGGCAGATCTCGAGGGCGGCGTAGCCCGAGATGCGCGCCACGGGCGGCAGCATGCGCGCCGCGCGGTCCGCGCGGAAGAGCACGTCGCACCTCGGGAAGCACGCCACGCGGCGGAGGCGCGTGAAGAGCTGCTCGGCGAGGGCGCGGTTGAGGCGCTGCGCTGAGAGCAGCCCCTCCTCCACGCACACCCTGCCCACCGCCGCCCCCCGCTCTAGCGCCAAGCGCAGCACCCGCGCGAGGTCCGCGGGGGTGAGCACCCCCTGCTGCACGAGCAGCTGCCCGAGGTAGGTGGACGGGTCATGCGCGCAGATGTCGAGGACCTGCCCGTCCACCACGCGCACCATAAAGTGCAGGTCTGCGTCGCTCTGGCGGACGCTCAGGTAGCCGCTGGCGCGCCCCGCGGCGAGGGCGGCCACCAGGCGCGCGAGCACGAGCGGGCGGGCGCGCCCCGCGGCGCCGTCAAAGGGCGCGGTGGGGGGCGACACCCGCGCCCACACGTCGCGCAGCTCAGGTAGCTCCGACGCCGCCCCCACCGCCTCGCCGTCGCGCGACACGCCCTGCGGCGGAAAGGCGCGCCCCTGCTCGATCTGCGCGCGCACCTCATCGAGACTCAGGGGGTCGCTCAGGCGCCCGAGGGGGCTCATCCATTGGTAGCTGTGGTGCGTCAACGCTCGTGGCCTCTCACTTCACGCCTCGCCCTTGCCCGGGGGCGAGTGGTCATCCTTCTCGCCGATCTTGTCGAAGATGAGGTCATGGATCGTCTGCTCGCCGAGCTTCCAGAGCGCCTTGCGGTCTGGGGAGAAGGCGAGGAGGCCCAGCGGAATCCGAAACCCGCCCTTGTTGCGCCGCCCGCCGCCGTAGGGCTTGCCGTTGCCGTCTTGCCCAAAGAGGTCCTTGAGCCAGCGGTCGGGGTCCACCGTCGCCGACGAGGTGCGCAGCGAGCCGTCCACCACGTTGTTGTTGACGATGCCAAAGACCACCGTCGTCTCCACGCCCTCATGGCGGAGCAGGAAGTCCGCCGTCTGCGCGATGCCGTCGCGGTCCTCCTCGCGCACGAAGCCCACCCCCGCCAGCAGGAAGGTGCCCTTGATGACCTTGTTGTTGAGGCCCTGCTTGATGATCTCCATGGTGCGGGCGCTCACCGACTGCTTGCTCACCATGCGCAGGAGGTCGCGGTCGAGGAACTGTCGGAGGTAGGCGGCGGCCACAAAATCGTCCGTGTGGGCGAGCATCAGGTTGTCGGTGTCGGTGCGGATGCCGTGCATGAGCGCCGTGGCGATGTGGGCGTGGAGCGAGGAGCTCTTCTGCAGGCCGAGCTGCGGGATGTGCTCGAGGTACTCGGCGTAGATGCTGCTCGTGGCGCCGTACGTCTCGCGGATGTCGATGAACTCCGCCTCCACGCGCCCGGTGTCCTTGTGGTGGTCCACGAAGGTCAAGATGGGCGGCACGCGCCCCTCCACGGGGACGGGGAGGTCAGCGCTCTGCGAGTCCACAAAGGCGAGGTAGTCAAAGCGCGAGAAGGAGAAATCCTCGTGGTAGAGCGTGAGGTCCATCTCGATGACCTTGACGAGCGCTCGGTTCTCCGGGTGCGAGATCTCATCAAAATAGACGATCGAGGACACGATGTCGAACTGCTTGAAGCAGTGCTGCTGCGCCACCGCGCTGCCGATGCTGTCGGGGTCGGGGTGCCCCTTGATCACGATCAGCACCGAGGCGCCGCGCGCGCGCTCGAGGGTGGCTGCGAACGCCTCAAGGCGCTGCACCTGCCGCTCCGTGAGGGGCGCGCGCGGGGTGACGAGCGCCCGGCGGGGCGCGGGTGGGATGGGGGGGTCGCTCTGCTCGGGGAGGGGGGTGAGCAGGGGCGACGACGGCATGGGCGGGGCGGAGGCGCTCTGCGGCTCCCGCGCCTCCCGCGGCTCCCGCGCCTCCCGCGGCTCCCGCGCCTCCCGCCCCTCCCGCGCCTCCCGCGCCTCCCGCCCATCCCGCGCCTCCCCTGGGTGCTGCGTCTGCGGCCTCCCCGGGCGCGGGGTGTGGAGCCAGTCGCCGCTCAGCGGCCCCTCCGCCGCGTCGAGGCGGGCCGAGAGGGGCTCCGTGGCGTCCGCGGTCGAGGGCGCCTCGGGCCCGAGGAGGGAGTCCTGCGGCGCGCCCCGCGCTGAGAGGGGCCGCGCCTCGGGGGGCTCGGCGGGGGGCGAGTCGGGCGCGTTGACGGCAGGCATAGGGGCTCCTGATGAGCGGTGATGAGTGGGTCAACCGTCCTCACGCTAGAGCAAAGCGCGCGAGGGCGCAAGCCTCCCCACGCGCCCCCTCAGCCCTCCGTGGAGCCGAGCAGGAGGCGGCGAATCGACTCCGCGTCCGCCGGCGGGAACGGATACGCCTCCATGTCCTGAGGATGCACCCAGCGCCAGTCGTTGACCTTGAGGGCGAGCAGGGGCTCATCGCGCGTCAGGGCGCACTGGTACACGCAGAAGTCGAGCATGTAGTCCTCATACTCCTGCTTGACGCACATCGTGCGCTCCCCCACCGTCACGTGCACGCCGAGGCGCTCCATGAGCTCGCGGCGCAGGGCCTCCTCGTCGCCCTCCTCGGGCTCCACCTTGCCGCTGGGGAACTCCCAAAAGAGCGGGAAGGTCGCCTGCGGGCGACGCTGCGTGAGCAAGAAGCGCCCCTCCTCCTCGATCTCCGCCGCCACGACGCGGATGATGCGCTTGGCGGGGGAGTCCTCAGGGCGGTGCGGCGGCGTGGGGGAGTCTGGGCTCATGGGGGGCTCCTGGGGAGTGAGCGGGGGCGGGGGAGATGTGGGGAGCGCTGGGGAGCGCTGGGGAGCGCGGCGGGCGCTCAGGGGGGGGAGAGGCGCAGCGGCTGCCCTTGGCGGAGGGGCGTCAGGGGCGTCAGCCCGTTCCACGCCCGCAGGTCACTCACCGATACACCAAAGCGCGCCGACAAGAGGAATAAACTGTCACCCCCCCGCACGCGATAGCCCTCCTCCGCCCGCCCACGGCGCGCGGCGAGCAGCTCTGAATCGAGGAGCGGGGGGGGCGAGGCGGGCGCGGCGGGCGCGGCGGGGCGCGCGGCGAGCGCCGGGGCAGTGGCGCGCGCCGGGTAGAGCTCCCCGAGGTCCGCCCAGCTCTTCACCCCGCGCCCGAGGTGCGCCCGCAGGCGCCCCACCGCCTCCGGGGGCACCCAGAGCGTAAAGGTCACGTTGAGCGGCAGGCGCTCACCCACCAGGCCCGGATTCTGCTCCTTAAAGGCGCGGAGGTCCACGCCGAGGGCGAGGGCGACGTTGGAGAGCGCGAGGGCGGGCGACGCCTCCCTGATGACGCGCTTGACCGTCCGCCGCGCGGCGGGCGCCGAGCGCCTACCCGCGCCCTCGCCCGCCCGCCCCGCGGCGCCCGTGTCCGCGCCCTTGCCTGCGCCCTTGCCCGCGCCCTTGCCCTTGCCCGCGCCCTTGCCTGCGCCTTTGCCCGCGCCCTTGCCCGCGCCTTTGCCCGCGCCCTTGCCCGAGTCCTTGCCCGAGCCCTTGCCCGCGCCCTTGCCCGCGCCCTTGCCCGAGTCCTTGCCCGCGCCCTTGCCCGCGCCCTTGCCCGCGCCCTGACCTGCGCCCTTACCCGCCGCCCTCGGGGGGGGGGCGGGGGCGGGCTCCTCGACCTCGCGCGTGACCTCAAAGGCCGCGGGGTTGAGGCTCAGCTCCACGCCCACCAGCTCGGGGGCGGGCCAGCCGTGGGGGACGCCGCGGAAGAAATCAAAGTGCTCGAGGTGGGT
>VGTA01000142.1 GCA_016874875.1 Deltaproteobacteria bacterium
CCCACGCCGTCGATTACGCGCCCGCTCGCGCTCTCCTCGGGCGCGCCGGGCGCGCCGCCGTCGGCGGTGGGCATCAACGTGCACATCTCGTCGCGCCAGTTCGCGCTCGTCGAGCGCCGCAGGGGCGAAGAGCTGCTCTTTGTGGGCAGCGAGCAGCCGGCGGTGGTGGGGCGCTCGGAGCGGGCGGGCTGCCGGCTGCCGGCGATGGACGACCTCCACATCAGCCGCGAGCACTGCCTCGTGCGCCTCAAGGAGCTCGGGGGCTGGGAGGTGCTCTGCCTCTCCGAGCTAGGGCTGCGCGTCAACGGCGCGCCGCTCCGCGCCGGCGAGACGCTGCCGCTCTTTGACCGCGACGCCCTCGAGCTCGGGCGCTCGCGCTTTGAGTTCCGCGCCGGCCCCCTGCGCGTCACCGGCGCGCGCCGCGAGGTGCCTTAGCGGCGTGGGCGTGCTAGAGTGAGGGCTCTTCCCTCCGCCTCCCCTCGGAGCCCCCGATGGACACCCCCCCCCGCCTCCTCCCCCCTGCCCTCCTCATCGCCCCCCTCCTCCTCGCGCTCGGCGCCCTCAGCCGAGCGACGCGCGTGCAGGAGACGCCGAGCGTCCTGTGGGGCCTCCTCGCCGCCGCCGCCGCCGTGAGCGGCGCGCTGTGGCTCGTGGCGCGCCGCCGCGCCCGCCACGGCGCCCCCTGGGGCGTGACGTGGGCGCCGCGCTGGCCCCTGCTCGGGCAGGTGTGCGCCCACTCCCTGCTCTACGGCGCCTGGCTCCTCTACTGGCCGGCGGCGGCGGGCTTTTTGCCGCTGCTCGGCGCGCAGCTCGCGTTCGCTTATCTCCTCGACATGGCGCTGGTCTGGCGCGCCTCGCCCGTCTACAAGATCACCTTTGGGCCGCTGCCCATCGTGATGAGCACCAACCTCTTCTTGTTCTTCACGGACGCCTATTTTTACTGGCAGTGGCCGCTCATCGCGTTTGGCTTCCTGTCGCGCGAGTTTTTGAAGTGGGAGCGCGAGGGGCGGCGCGTGCACATCTTTAACCCCTCCGCCATCACGCTCAGCGTCGCCGCCGTGCTCCTCATCGCCACGGGGCAGGTGCACGTCACGCTCGCCGAGGCCATCTCCACCGCGCACGGCCTCAACCCCTACGGCTACGAGCTCATCTTTGGGGTGGGCTGCGTGGTGATGTGGCTCTTTGGGGTGGGCTTCGCCACCGTGAGCGCCGTGGTCACCTCGCTGCTCCTCGGCGAGCTCTACTTCCGCGCCACCGGCACCTACCGCTACGTGGACAGCGCCATCCCCATCGGCGTCTTCTTGGGCATGAATCTGCTCTTCACCGACCCCGCCACCGCCCCCTGGCGGCGAGACGCCAAGGTGGTCTACGGCGCCCTCTACGCCGTGTGCGTGTTTGCCCTCTACGGCGCCCTCCGCGGCCTCGAGCGCCCGCCCATGGGCGACGACCCGGGCCTCAGCGTCTCCTTCTTTGACAAGCTCTTCCCTGTGCCGCTGCTCAACCTGCTCTCCCCGCGCCTCGACGCGCTGATGGCGCGCCTCACGGCGTGGCGGGCGCGGGGGCGCCCGGTGGGGGAGCTGCTCTCGCCGAGCGGGCTGCGGGGGGGGCGGCGGTGGGCGGCGACGGGGGTGTTCTTTGCGCTGTGGGGGTCGCTGTTTGCGCTCTGGGCGCGCCCGCAGCTGCGCGCGCACCCGGGGCGCGACGTGCGGGTGTGGTTCCGCGCCTGCGACGAGACGCCGCCGGAGGCGCGCGCGCCCTTCGCCTGCGCCAACCGCGACCGCCTCTACCGGCGCGCCTGCGACGGCGGGGACCTGCGCGCGTGCCACAACCTCGGGCTCTCGTTTGAGGTGGGGGAGGGCGGCGCGCAGAGCGCCACCCTCGCGGCGAGTCTCTACGAGCGCGCGTGCGAGGGGGGGCTGGCGGTGAGCTGCAGCCACCTCGGGGCGCTGTACTTTGGCGAGGCGGAGGCGGCGGCGCGCGCAGGGGGGGCGCGCGGCGAGGAGGGGCGCGGCTGGGCGACGCGCGCGCAGGAGCGCCTCCGCCGCGCCTGCGAGCTAGGCGCGCGCGAGGGCTGCTCGCGCCTCGCCACGCTCCTCACGTCGCCGTGGGTGAGCCCGCGGCGGGTGGAGGAGGCCTGGGGGCTGTGGGAGCGCGCCTGCGACGCCTCCGCCGGCGAGCGCCCGGAGCCCTACGCCTGCCTCGAGCTGTCGCAGTGGTCCCTGCGCCACCCCGACGAGCGCCGGGCGCTCTGCGCGCAGGGGGCGGCGGAGGCCTGCCTGTCGCTCGACCGCTCCGCGCGCGCCGAGGCGGCGTCGCCGGGGGGCGGGCGCGCGCAGGTGCGCGGGGAGCTGCGCGCGGCCTGCGAGGGCGGGCACGCGGTGCCCTGCGCCAACCTCGGGTGGATGCTGTGGCGCGGCGATGGGGGGGCGCGCGAGTCGGAGCAGGGGGCGCGCCTGATGCGCGCGGCGTGCGAGGGGGGGCTGGCGCAGGCGTGCGCGCGCGCAGACGAGATGAGCGCCGCGCCCGCGCCCGCGCCCGCAGCGCTGTGAGCCCGGAGGGCGGGGGCGCGGGGGGCGACCCCGTGGAGGCGTGGCTGCTCGGCGAGCTGCGCGCGGGGCGCCCCGTGTCTTTTCGCGCGCTCGGGGGGTCGATGTGGCCCGCGGCGCGCGCCGGGGGGCGCGTCACCCTCGAGCCCGCCGCGCGCCCGCCGCGCCGCGGGGAGGTGTGGGTCTTTGTGGACCCCGACGCCCCCGAGGGCGCTCGCCTCTCGCCGCTCCACAGGGTGGTGTGGGTGGCGGGGGGGCGCGCCTGGTGCAAGGGCGACGCCCTCGCGCGCCTCGATGACCCCCGCCCCGCCGCCGCCGCCCTCGGGCGCCTCTGCGCGGTGGAGGGCGCGGGGCGGCTGCGCGCGGCGCTGGCGGCGCCCCGCGGGGCGCTCGGGCGATTCGCGGGGTGGGCGTTGTGTGTGGGGCAGGGGGGGGGGCGGTGGGCGCTGATAGGTGCCAGGCTCTTGTTATGTGTTCGAAAATCATGAGATATCTCGCCACGCGGCGCCGCGCCCCCCTCGCCGCGCCGCGCCCGCTCTGCTAAGGGAGGTCGTCCCCACACCCGCGGAGCCCCGCCCCCTATGCCCCAGCCCCCGCTCACGCCCCCGCTCACGCCCTCGCTCACGCCCTCGCTCACGCCCTCGCTCACGCCCCCGCTCACGCCCCAAGAGCGGCGGTGGGTGGCGTACTGCTTCTGCTTTATGCTCCTCATCGGCGTCACCGAGAACCTGCGGTCCGCCCTCATGCCGCTCATCAAGGCGCACCTCCAGCTCAGCGACCAGGGCCTCTCGGGGCTCATCATGACCGGCACCGCCGGCAGCGTCCTCTTTCAGCTCTTTAGCGGCCCCCTCCTCGCCCGACACGGGCACCTGCGCCTCTACCACGCCTCCTGCCTGCTCTGCGTCGCCGCCCTCCTCACCGCCCCCGCCCTCGGGGCCTACGCCGCGTGGCTGGCGTTCTTCCTCGCGCTGCACTCCGGCTTCACGCTCTTCTCGCTCACCACCAACACGCTCATCCCGCGCCTCGGGGCGCGCGCCGCGGTGCTGCTCAACGTCACGCACGGCTGCTACGGCCTCGGCGCCATGCTCAGCCCCCTCGCCGCCGAGCGGCTCCTGGCGAGCGCCCCCGACTGGCGCGGCGCCTACGCCGCCCTCGCCGCGGGCTTTGCGCTGCTGTGGCTCGCCCTCGCCGCGCTCTCCCTCGGCGGGGTGCCCGACGCCGCGCGCCGCCCAGAGGCCGCCGAGCCCCGCGTCGCCCTCCGCGCCCTCGCCGCCGACCCGCAGGTCCGCCGTTTCGCGCTGCTGTTTGGCGCCGCCATCTCGGCGGAGGTGGCCACCTCGAGCTGGCTGGTGCAGCACCTCCACGACGTGGCGCGCGTGGACCGCGCGGCGGGGGCGCGGCTCCTGAGCGCCTTTTTCGCCCTCTTCACCCTCGGGCGCCTCGCCGGCGGGCCCCTCGTGCGCCGCCTCGGCGACCTGCGCGCCCTCCGCCTCGCCCTCAGCGCCGCCGCGCTCTGCCTCACCTGCGTCGCCCTCTCGCCCGCGCGCTTCCTCGCCGCCCTCCCCCTCAGCGGGCTGTGCTTCTCGATTGTGTTCCCCACCCTCGTGCTCACCCTCAACGCCTCCTTCGCCCGCCACCAGGCCCACGTCCTCGGGGTGGTCGCCTCCGCCGCCTTCACGCTCTTCTTGCTCTTCAACGGGCTCATCGGACTCGTCAACGACCACGTCTCTCCGCGCTACCCCTACGCGCTCATCGTGGGGGCGCTCGCCGTGGCGCTGTGGTGCCTCTCGCGGGTGAGCGCGGAGCGCGCGCAGGCACCAGCGCACTAGCAATAGGGGCGGCGACTTCGCTATCTTCTCGCTCACCGGCGCGCCCCCCTCCGCGACGCGCCCCCCAGAGGACCCCATGAGAGCCACCTCCCTCGCCCCCGCGCTCCTCAGCGCGGCGCTCACCGCCTGCGGTCAGCCCACGCAGACGCAGGACGAACTCAACACAGGCACCTCGCTCAACCCAAGCGGGCAGTCGGCATCCCGAGAGTCGGTGGCGGCGCTGGTGGACCTGTCGGCGTCCGCGGAGCGCCCCTGCTCCGCCACCTTCATCTCCTCCACCCAGGCCGTCACCGCCGCCCACTGCGTGCGCTCGGGCGTGGCGCCGAGCAGCTACCAGCTCGTGCTGCAGAGTCCCCTCGGCCCCGCCTCTCTCAGCGTACCCGTGAGCGCCATTTTCGTGCACCCGCTGTGGAACGGCGACGAGCAGCTCGCCGTCCAGCACGTGCAGTCGGTCTACGAGGGCAGCGCCACCCCCCCCCTCGCCACGCAGAGCCTCTACGACCTCGCCGTCCTCACCGTCTCGCTCAGCCCCCCCGGCCTCGCCCCGCAGATTCCGGGCGCGCTCCCCGGCGGGCCGCTGAGCGTGAGCGCGGTGGCCTTTAAGCGCACCCTCAACGGCACCGAGCGCACCGCCGAGCTGCTCACCGCCCTCAACGCCGCCCCCACCGCGTTCACGGTGGTGGGCGCGGCGTCGGTGAGCGACACGCCCGGGGGCGCGGCGGCGTCGGTGAGCGTCTCGGGGGCGCAGGCGCTCATGGGAGTCCACGCGGGCGGCATCGCGGGCGTGGGGGCGGTCTTTGTGCGCCTCGACGCCCACCGCCGCTTCCTCGATGACGCCGTCACGGGCGTCACCACGGGCGACTACCGCGTCTCGTCGGGGACCTCGGAGCCGCTCAACCCCAACCCCAACCCCAACCCCACTAACCCCCCGCCGCCGGCGTTCGACTGCAGCCGGACCTCCGACCGCTTCTGCGACGTGGTGTGCGCGGGGGACGTCGACTGCGAGGTGGCGACGGTGCAGTACAAGCCGTTCGGCATCCCCTGCGCCGACTCGTCGGAGTGCTCCTCGGGCGTCTGCCTACGCTTTGACACCCAGACCACGCGCTGCTCCGAGTA
The DNA here is from genome assembly GCA_016874875.1 of Deltaproteobacteria bacterium. Taxonomy (GTDB): domain Bacteria; phylum Myxococcota_A; class Bradymonadia; order UBA7976; family VGTA01; genus VGTA01. Next base: position 5,492 of record VGTA01000142.1, read on the forward strand.
CTGCGGCGGCAACACGATGTGCCCCCTGGGCTTTGAGTGCCGCGAGGCGGAGTCCGGGCGCCTGGTGTGCGGCACGCCGCTCTCCAACGGCGGCACGCCGCCGCCGCCCCCGCCGTCGCAGAAGTACTTTGGCGCCGACTGCCGCACCAACGCCGACTGCTCCACGGGCTTCTGCGTGACCAGCGGCGGGCGCAAGTGGTGCTCGTCGCGCTGCACCAACGACGACGCGTGCCCCATCAGCTACGTGTGCGCCGCCGTGCCCGAGGGCAAGGCGTGCGTGCCGCCCGGCACGCAGATGACCTCGATGCCCCCGAGCCCATGAGCGCCGCCGACTCCCCTGGGCGCAGGACTCTGCTCGGCGTCGACGTGGTGCTCAGCACCCCCCGCCGCCCCCCCCCCGCTGCGTCGCTCCGCGGGCGCGTGGTGGTGCTCGACCTCGCGTTCGCCCACTCCAAGCCCAGCGGACGCCACCCCTCCGTCACCCACCGCCTCCTCCACGAGCTCGGCGCGCGACTCGCCTGCTACCTCGACCACCACGACAGCGCGTTCCACGCCGATTTCGCCCACGACCCGCGCTTCCTCCTCACCACCAAGGCCGCCCACGGCGCCTGCCCGGAGCTGGTGACGCCGGAGGTGGTGCGCGCGGCGGGGCGCGTCGACACGATCGTGTGCCACAACGACCTTGACGGGCTCGCCAGCGCCGCCAAGTGGCTCCTTGGGGGCGTGGAGCCCTACGAGGGCTGCGACGACGACGCCCGCGCCGTGGACACGCGCGTGGGGCCCCTCAGCGCCCGCGGGCGCCTCATGGACCTCGCGCTGCGCGGCGCGCCCGACGACGAGGGGCTGCGCCTCGACCTGCTCGAGCTGCTCCTGCGCCGCCTCGACCACCCCGAGGCGTGGCGGCGGGTGGAGCGCGCGGCGGCGCTCGCCGCCGCGCGCGAGGAGGCCGCCGCGCGCCTGGCGGCCGGCTACCGCCTCCTCGGGCCGCGCGTCGCCTTCGTGGACGCCTCCGCCGCCCCCGAGCCCTTTGACCGCACTCACCTCCTGCTGCTCGGGCAGGAGCGCGCGCAGGTGGCGGCGGTGCGGGTGGGCGACAGCGTGACTTTCGCGGCGCCCTTTGAGAGCGGCGTCAACCTCCTCGAGCTCTTTGAGCTCAGCGGCGGCATGCCCACCGTGGCGAGCGTCCCCGCCAAGCGCCTCGCCCGCTGCCTCTGCGCCCTCGACGTGCCCCGCGGACTCGCCTGGTCGCTGGCGGACCGCCTCGGCCTCACGGCTCCCCCTCCGCCCCCCTCCACTGAGGACTCCTGACCTGTGATGAGCTCCCCTCGCCCCCGCGCCTCGCGTCTTCTCTGGTGTGCGCCCTCTGCGCTCTCTGCGCTCTTGTCTTGCGCTGAGACCGCACATGAGAGCCAAGACTTTGATAAAAATGAAAAACATAAATCTATTGAGGAATCCAACGACTTCTGTCTCGCGCTTGGCTGGTACGGCGACGGGCACTGCGACCTGGTGTGCGACCAGCCCGACCTCGACTGCCAAGAGGGCGCGGTGGACCCAGCGGCGCTGCCGGAGTACTCGGTGACGGAGGACGTGTGCGCAACGCGCGGCTACTACGGCGACGGGGAGTGTGATTCGTGCCCGCAGCCCGACCCCGACTGCCAAGAGCTCCCCGCCCCCCCCGCTCCCCCCCCCGCCCCCCCCACCGACCTCGCCACCGACCCCTGCGCCGTGGGCTGGGACTTTGATGACGGCTACTGCGACCCCTTCTGCGTGACCGCCGACCCCGACTGCGCCGCCCCCGCCCTCTCCCCCGAGGAGCGCGACGCGCAGACGCGGGACGCCTACGGCGGTGACCCCTGCCTCGACCTCTCCTGGTACGGCAACGGCGTGTGCGATTCGGTGTGCCTCGACCCCGACCCCGACTGCGCGCAGGAGGACCCGCCCCCCGCGAGTCCCCCGCCCGCAACACCTCAGGGCGACGCGGAGGAGGACCTCTGCGCCCGCCTCGGCTACTACGGCGACGCCGAGTGCGACCGATTCTGTGACCTCCCCGACCCGGACTGCGAGTAGAGGACGCCCGTGATGAGCTCTCCCCCCCCCCCCCCCCCCCCCCCCCCCCCCCCCCCCCCCCC
>VGTA01000143.1 GCA_016874875.1 Deltaproteobacteria bacterium
TGGATCGAGGAGCTCAAGCGCGGGGTGAGCGAGCCGCCCGCCGACCGCCTCAGCCTCCAGCGCGACCTGTGGCTCGACCTCGACGGCGAGGGCTACGTGAGCCGCGATGTGCTCACCGGGGAGCTCAACCGCAGCACCCGCCTCAACTACGCCGCCGCCGGCCTCCTCGGGCGCGCGGAGCTCACGGGCGCCGCCGCCGCCCCGCTCCTGATCACCCGCGACCCCTCCTCGGGCCTCGAGGGCGTGGAGGTGCGCACCCGCGACCTGTCGCTTGAGGCGCACACCCGCGCCCTCGAAGGCCGCGCCGACCTCCCCGCCGTGGGCTGGGCGCACGAGGTGCGCGACCTCACCGTCCGCCTCAGCCTCCCCCCCGGCTGGCGCCTCCTCAACGCCGAGGGCCCCACCGCCGCCGAGGGGGCGTGGCTGCAGTCGTGGGAGACCATCGACTTCTTCTTTATCCTGCTCGTGGTGGTGGCGATGGGGCGCCTGATCGGCTGGCCCACCGCCGCCCTCGCCGGCGTGATGCTCACCCTCTACCACGGCGAGGGCGACGCCCCACGCTGGGCCTGGGTCCACCTGCTCGCCGCCGCCGCGCTGCTGCGCGTGCTGCCCCGCGGCCTCCCCCGCGCCGCCACCCTCGCCTACGGCGGCGCGGCGACGCTCACGCTGCTCGTGGCGCTGCTCGAGGCCGCCCACTCCGACGCGCGCCTCGCCCTGCACCCGCAGCTGCAGGCGTACGTGGGCGACGCCCCCGCCCCCCTCGCCCCCCTCAACGTCGCCGCCCTCGACGAGGGCTACGCGCAGCAGGCCTGGAGCCCCGCGCAGAGCGTCAACGCCGACCTGAGCGAGCTCCGCGCGTCCAAGGAAAAGGAGCTCATGTCGTCACAGCGCGGCTCCTACGGCGCCCAGAGGCTGCTCAAGAAGCAGCTCACGCTCGACCTGCAGCAGGTGGACCCCAACGCCGTGGTGCAGACGGGCCCGGGGCTGCCCGCCTGGGGCGCGCGCCAGCACGCGCTGACGTTCGCGGGGCCGGTGAGCCCCGAGGCGCGCGTGCGCCTGTGGCTCCTGCCGCCGAGCGCCGAGCGCGCCCTACGCGCCCTGCGCGCCCTCGCGCTGCTCGCCCTCTTCGCCCTCACCCTGCGCGGCGCTCTCCGCCGCGGCGCGCCGCGGCCCCCCGCCACCCCCGCCGCCCCCGCCGCCCCCGCCGCCACCGCCGCGCTCGCCGCCGCGCTCGCCGCCGCCCTCCTCGCCGCCCCCCGCGCCGCCCACGCCGCGCCGCCGGCGCCCGGGGTCGAGGAGGCGACGCCGCTCACGCTCGGCGAGCTGCTCGACGACCTCCGCGAGGAGGTGCAGCGCGAGGTGGAGTGCGAGGGGCGCTGCCTGTCGCTGCCGTGGCTCGCTGTGCAGGCGCGCGGCGACCGCCTCGAGGTGACGGCGGAGCTCCACGCGGAGCGCGACACCTTTGTGGTGCTGCCCGGCGCCCTCGACGCCCTCTCCTGGGGCGAGGTGCTCGTGGGGGGGCGCCCCGCCGCCCTGCGCGGCCACGTGGGCGACGGCGAGGCGCTCACCCTCGCCGCGCGCGTCCCGCGCGGCGCCCACGCCCTCAAGGCCACCGCTCGCCTCGCCCCCCGCCGCGCCCTCAGCCTCACGCTCCACGACCGCCCCCGCCAGATCAGCCTCGCGGTGGACGGCTGGCGCGTGGTGGGGGGCGGCGAGCGCGTGGAGGGGTCGGTGGAGCTGGCGCGGGCGGACTCGGGCGCGGGCTCGGGCGCGGGCTCGGGCGCGGACTCGGGCGCGGACTTGAGCTCAGAGGCCGGCGCGGCGGGCGCGGAGGCGAGCGCGGCGGGCGCGGCGCAGATCTCCGTCGGCCGGGACCTCAGCTGGTACCAGGTGCGCCGGCGCCTCGTCATCGGCCTGCCGTGGCAGGTGGAGACCACGCTCTCGCGCCCCTTCGCCGCCGCCCGCCCCCCCGTGGCGGTCACCCTGCCCCTGCTTGAGGGCGAGCGCGTGCTGAGCTCCGAGGTCACGCTCGCCGCCGGCGGCGCGCGCGTGTCGCTCGGGGAGGGCGAGGGGGAGGCGACCTTCCTCAGCGAGCTCACCCCGCGCGCGCAGCTCACGCTCACCGCCCCCGCCGGCGTCCGCTGGCACGAGCGGTGGGAGGTCTCGTGCGGCGCCACGTGGCAGTGCGCCTGGGAGGGACTCAACCCCGAGGGCGGGGGGCGCGGCGCCACGGCCGCGGCGTGGAGCCCCTGGCCGGGCGAGCGCGTCACCCTCACCGTGCAGCGCCCCGAGGGCGTCAAGGGCGCCGACGCCACCGTCCGCGAGGCGCGCTACGAGTGGCGCCCGGGGCCCGCCCTCTCGCAGGGGTCGCTCACCCTCACCGTGAGCGCCTCGCGCGGCGGCGCCCGCCAGCTCACGCTCCCCGAGGGCGCCGCGCAGGTGCGCCTCACCGCCTCCGGCGAGGAGCGCCCCGACCCGGCGCGCGGGCGCGAGGTGCGCCTGCCCCTCAAGCCAGGGCATAACACCTTCGTGGTCACCTGGACGCAGCCCACCGCCAACGCCGCGCGCAGCGCTATCCCCGCCGCGCGCCTCGACGGCGAGCTCACCAACCTCACCTTCGAGCTCCACAAGCCCGCCGACCGCTGGCTGCTGTGGGCGCGCGGGCCCGCCTGGGGGCCGGCGGTGCTGTTCTGGGGCTACATCGCCCTCGCCCTCTGCCTCGCCTGGGGCCTCGCCCGCCTGCGCCTCACGCCCCTCAGCGCCCCGCAGTGGACGCTGCTGCTCTTGGGCTTCACGCAGCTCCCCGCCGAGGCGACGGCCCTGGCGGCGGCCTGGTTCCTCTCGCTGTCGCTCCGCGCGCGCCACATGGGCGGAGTCTGCGGGCCTAGGTTTGGGGGGCGGCTGCTCTTTAACATGGCGCAGCTCGCCTTGGTGGGGCTCACCTGCGCGTGGCTCATCACGCTCTACGCGGCGATCAAGCACAACCTCCTCGGCGAGGTGGAGATGCAGGTGCGCGGCGTGGGGTCGAGCGACACGCTCCTGCGCTGGTACGTGGACAGGATGACGGGCGACACCCCCGAGCCGGTGGCCTACACGGCGCCGCTGTGGCTCTGGCGTGCGCTCAACCTCGCGTGGGCGCTCTGGCTGGCCAACGCGGTGGTGTCGTGGGCGCGCTGGGGGTGGGACCGGTTCGCGGAGGGCGGGGCGTGGCGCCCCGTGATCGCCCCCCCCGCCCCCCCCGCGCCTCCCGCGCCTCCCGCGCCCCCCGCCCCCCCGCCCTCAAGCGCCGCTGAGGGGCCCTGATGAGCGACGCCCGCGCCGTTGAGCACCTCAACGCGCTCTTCCACGCCGGGCGCCACGAGGAGGCCCTCGCCGGCTACCGCGCCCTCGCCGCCACCCCCCTCGGCGGCCCCATGCACGCCAACGCCGGCTACGCCTGCCAGGCGCTCGGGCGCCACGAGGAGGCCATCGCCCACTTTGAGTCCTACCTCGCGGAGCTGCCCTTCCGGCGCCACGCCTGGAAGGCGATCGCCTACAGCAGCTACGCCCTCAAGGACTACGAGCGCATGACGCGCGCCGCGCGCGAGGCGATTCGCTGGGACATCGAGCGGGGCGCCCCCGACGACTACCCCTGGCAGCAGATGGCCACCGCCCACTTCCTGCTCGGCGACCTCAGCACCAGCCTCAAGGCCGCGCGCAAGGCGCTGCAGCTCAACCCCGCCAACGCCTTTGCCCGCTACTACGAGTCATGCGTGCTCTACCGCGTGGCGCGGGGCGAGGCGCTCGACGAGCCCGCCCTGCTGCCGGCAGGCGCCACGGAGGACGACGCCGCCCGCGCCCTCGCCGCCGCCCTCGCCCTCCGCCCTGCCCTGCGCGCCGATGTGGAGCAGGAGGGCCACGTGGCGGCGCTCTTGGGGCACCCGGCGCTCGGCGAGGCGCCCGGCGGGGCGCCCGGCGAGGAGCCCGGCGGGGAGCCCGGCGGGGAGTCCGTTCAGGGTTAAGGGCAGCCGCGCACCCGCACGTACAGGTCGTAGCGGTTGGTGTCGCCCTGGAAGCCGTAGACCTTGGCGTAGAGGCGCTGGGCGGCGGCGGACGTGTGGGTGACGATCTCGCTGCCGAGGAGGCCGGTCGACGAGTCGAGCTCCGCCGACTGCGCGCTGTAGAGCTTGAGGTCGAGGTCGCCGAGCGCCTGATCAAAGCGCACCTCCACCTCGCCCGTCCCCCCCGCGCACACGTCAAAGCCCACCCAGTCCACGTCGGCGGCGTCGGCGATGGTGAGGGCGCTGTAGAGGTTGGGGCGCAGAATCTCGGCGGTGGCGAGGGTGTCGTTCTCCTCTAGACGGTCGCGCTCGTAGGCGCCGCAGTTGGCGACCTCCACGAGCATGTCGTAGGAGTTCTGCGCGCCGCTGACGCCGTAGACGCGGTAGTAGACCGTCTGCGCCTGCGGGGACGTGTAGGTGAGCAGCTCGTCGTCGACGGTGCCGGTCGACTGCGCGAGGAGCGCCCCGGAGGCGTCAAAGGCCTTGACGTTGAGGTCGCCGGCGGCGTGGGTGAAGAAGGCGCCCACGGTGAGCTCGGCGCCGGCGCAGAGGTCGGCGGCGTACCAGTCCCAGTCGCCGGCGGTGGCGGTGAGGTCGAGGTAGTCCCCCGAGGTCACGGGGGTGGCGGCGTAGGCGAGGTCGTCGTCCTCGAGGCGGTCGGCGGCCACGCCGGCGCAGCCGGCGGTGCGGAGGTAGAGGTCGTAGATGTTGCTCGCGCCCGTGAACCCATATACCTGCGCGTAGAGGCGCTGCGCCGTGGGGCTCGTGTAGGTGACGCGCTCGTGGTCGCTGACGCTCACGGAGCTCTCGAGGAGGCGGCCGCCGGCGTCGTAGAGCTTGAGGTCGAGGTCGCCGCGGGCGTCGGAGAAGCGGATCTCCACGTCGAGCGCGCCGCCGGCGCAGATGTTGAAGCCGATCCAGTCCTCGTCGCCGTCGGTGATGGTGAGGTGGCTGTAGAGGTTGGGCGTGAGCCAGTTGGCGGAGGTGGCGCGGGTGTTGTTGGCGGGGTTGCCCTCCACGCGGTCCGCCTCGTAGACGCAGGCGCCCGCGGCGCACACCTGGTGGGGGTTGCACTGCGCGGCGGTGGTGCAGGCGCCGGGGCGGGGGAGGTCGACGCAGGCGCGGTTGACGCAGGAGCGGTTGCTGCCGCAGTCGTCGGGCATCACGCACGCGGGGGGCGGGGGCGCGCACTCGCCGTTGCGGCACACGGTGTTGGCGGGGCAGTCAAAGTCGCTGAGGCAGACGCTCGCGTCGGGCAGGCACACCCCAAAGGCGCACACCTCGCCGGCGGCGCAGTCGAGGCTCGTGAGGCAGAAGAGGGGGTTGGGCACGCAGCTCCCCTGCGCGCACACCTCGACAAGGTCGCAGTCGGCGTTGACGACGCACGCCGGCGCCGCCGGCACGCACGCGCCCCCCTCGCACACCTCGCCGGCGGCGCAGTTGGCGCTGGTGGCGCACTGCTGCGGGGGGAAGGCGCAGCGCCCCGCGGCGCAGACGCGCCCGCCCGCGCAGTCGGCGTTGACGGCGCACTCGGGCGGCAGCGGCGCGCACGCGCCCCCCTGGCACACCTCGCCGGCGGGGCAGTCGGTGCTCACGGCGCACTCCGGGCGGGGGACGCACACCCCCGCCGCGCACCGCTCGTCGGCGGCGCAGTCGGGGTCGGCGGCGCACTCGGGGGGCGGGGCGCAGCCGTTGAGCGACACGCTCAGCGTGTAGGCGCCCGCGCCGCCCTGGTAGCCGTAGATGTGGAGGTAGGCGACGCTGGCGTCAGCGAACACGTGGCGCACGCCCTCCACGGGGTTGGGGGTGTTGGAGGCGTCGAGGCGGAAGCCGTCGCGGCGGGTGAGGCGGACGTCGAGGTCGCCTGTGCCCGCCGCCTGCGCCATCTGCACCTCAAGGACGCCGCCGGGGCAGCCCTGCAGGGCGAAGAAGTCCTCGTCGCCGGGACACACGGCGAGCGCCACGCCCTGGGCGGGGGCGAGGGGGGCGGCGGCGCTGATGGCGTCGTTCTCCTCGTAGGAGTCGTCGGCGCAGGCGGGGGGCTGCGCGCCGCCCGCGGCGCCGCCCATCGCGCCGCCGTCGCCGCCCGTGGCGCCGCCCATGGCGCCACCTATCGCGCCGCCCATCACGCCTCCGTCGCCGCCCGTGGCGCCGCCCATCGCGCCGCCGTCGCCGCCCGTGGCGCCGCCCGTGGCGCCGCCGTCGCCGCCCGTGGCGCCGCCCGTCGCGCCGCCGTCACCGCCCGTGGCGCCGCCCATCGCGCCGCCCATCGCGCCGCCCATCGCGCCGCCCGTCGCGCCGCCGCCCATCGCGCCGCCCATCGCGCCGCCGCCTATCGCGCCGCCGTCGCCGCCCGCGGCGCCGCCCTCGGCGCCCGCGGCGGGGGTCTCCGCGCGGCACTGCGCGCTGCAGCCGTCGCCGTTGTTGAGGTTGCCGTCGTCGCACTCCTCAGCGCCGGAGGCGAGGAGGCCGTCGCCGCAGATGGAGCGGGTGACGGGGGGGGTGGCGCCCCCCATGAGCATGCTCGGGGGGGAGGTCTCGGCGCAGGCGCTGAGCGCGAGCAGGGCGAGGGCGAGGGCGAGGCGCAAGGCGGGGCGCTGGGGGGGGCGCTGCGCTGCGCGCGGGGGAGGCGTGGGCCGCATGGCGTCTCCTGTGGGAGGTGGGTGGGAGATGGGTGGGATGTGGGTGGGATGTTGTGTAGGATGTGGACGCTGGAGCGAGCTCTTCGAGCGCGCGTGCGTTTAACACAGCAGATAGGTAGTGAAAAATGAAAATAATCTCGCCGCGTGTTCGCGCGAGGGGCGCGCGCATCGAGGCGCGCGCGGGGCGGGCGGCGCGCTGGGTCGCGTGCTGGGGCGTCCTCTCGGGCGGCGCGCTCGACCGCGCTGAGGCGCGCGTGAGGCTCGGGGCGCAGGTGGGGACGGCCACGGGGGTGAGCGCGCAGGTGGAGCTGGGGGCGCGCGACGCGCTCAACCTCTCGCTCGCCTATGACCTCCGTCACTCGTGGGCGCTCATCGGGGCTGACTATCGCCTGCTCGCGAGCCCCTTCCGCGGGGGGCGGGGCGGGCTGTACTGGGGCGTGGGGGGGGTGATGGGGGGGCGGGGCGACCGCGCCTCTTACCTGAGCGCCCGCCTGCCCCTCGGCCTCGAGGTGCAGCCCGCCGGGTGGCCTGTGCAGCTGTTCTTGGAGGGCGCCCCCGCCATCGCCCTGCTCCCCGCCACCGGCGTCGGCGTGATGGGGGCGCTCGGGGCGCGCTGGACGTTCTAGGAGGGGACGCGGGGCGCGGGCGGGACGCGAGACGTGTTGATCTATGCTTGATCTGATGATCTCACCACACCATCATGCACACGCCCTCTCCTCCCCTCCGCCCCCTCCCCCCTCTGAGGCATCCATGCGGCGCAGCTCTCTCCTCAAGTCCCTCCCGGCGCGCTCTGCGCTCTCTGCGCGCTCTGCGCTCTCTGCGCTCTCTGCGCTCTCTGCGCGCTCTGCGCTCTCTGCGCTCTCTGCGCTCTCTGCGCTCTCTGCGCTCTCTGCGCTCTCTGTAGCGCTCGCCCCCCACGCGGCGCAT
>VGTA01000144.1 GCA_016874875.1 Deltaproteobacteria bacterium
CCCGACTTCTACAGCTACTGAGGGGCGACACGATGAGCCAGCGCGACCTGCAGCATCCCCACGAGGCCGCCCACGAGGCTGCCCACGAGTCCGCCCACGAGCCCGCCCACGAGCCCGCCCACGAGCACGAGCCCGCCCACGCCCCGCGCCTCGCCCCGCCGGCGCTCCCCGACGACCCCGTCTCCGCGCGGGGGCAGCGCGCCAGTCTGTCGCGGCGCGGGCTCCTGCGGGGGCTCGCCGGCGTGGGCGGGCTGTTCGCCGCGGAGGGGCTCCTGCGGCACACCCCCTCCCTCGGCGCGCGCGGCGGCTTTGGGGGCGCGCCGCTCTTGCCGCTCGCCTTTGGCCAGCAGGGCGGGCGGGCGCCGGCGCCGGAGGACCGCTACTACATCTTCTGTTACTTTAACGGCGGCTGGGACATCCTGCTGGGGCTCGACCCGCGCGACCCGCGCGTCTTTAGCGAGGAGCGCCGGCGCGTGACCCTGATTCAGCCCGGCTACGCCAACCTCGCCGGGGTGGGGCGGGACGTGATTCGCGCCAGCACGGGCGTGACCTTTGGGCCCCACATCGGCGAGCTCGCGCGCCACGCCGACCGCCTCGCCGTGGTGCGCGGCATGAGCATGGACACCCTCACGCACGAGGCGGGCCGCCGGCGCTTCCTCACGGGCAAGCCGCCGAGCGGGCTACAGGCGCGCGGCTCGAGCGCCACCACCTGGCTCGCCGCGCACCTGGGCGCGGGAGAGCCGATTCCCAACCTCGCGCTCCAGGTGGAGTCGTTCAATAGCGGCGACCTGCCCAACTACGCCTCCGCCCTCGTCGTGGGCAACTCAGACGACCTGCTCCGCACCCTCACGCCCACGGAGCCGGCGCTGCCGCCCTTGGTGGCGCGTCAGGTGAGCGCGAGTCTGAGCGACGCGGCAGCCTGCGACGGGGCGACGCGCTCCGCCTTCTGGCGGGCGGCGGAGGAGGGGCGGCAGAAGGCGCTCGAGATGACGCAGGGGGGCTTCGCTAGCCGCTTTGATCTGCGCCGCCCCGAGTTCGCTGAGCTGCGCGCGAGCTACGGCATCAACGCCGTGAACGACAGCGTGGAGGTGCGCGGCGCCCTGGCGGTGCAGGCGATCACGTCGGGCATGAGTCGCTGCGTCAGCGTGCAGGTGGCGGGGGGGCTCGACACCCACTTTGAGAACTGGGAGACCGACCAGGGGCTCAACCAGGAGCGCGGCTTCCGTGTGGTGGCGCGCATGGTGGATGACCTCGCGCGCCGCGAGTACAAGGGCACGGGGCGCTCGTGGCTCGACCACACGGTGCTGGTGGGCTTTAGCGAGTTTAGCCGCACGCCCCTGCTCAACGACGCCGGCGGGCGCGACCACGCCCTCACCAACGCCTGCTTCCTGCTCGGCGGGCGCGTGCGGGGCGGGGCGGTGGTGGGGCGCTCGTCGGACGTAGGGATGCAGCCGGTGGGGGTGGACCTCCGCACGGGCGAGGCGCAGCCCGCGGGGGCGGGGGAGGTGGTGCGCCCAGAGCACGTGCTGCAGACGCTCTACCGCGAGGTGGGCGTCCCCGAGGCGCGCGCCAACCTGGGCGTGGCGCCCATCGCGGCGCTCTTGTCCTGAGGGGGCGCGCTGGTCCTGAGGGGGGCGCTCAGGGGGCTCAGGGGGGCTCAGGGGCGCTCAGGGGCGCTCAGGGCGCCTCGCGCAGCGCTCGGGCGCGCGCCTCGCAGAGCGGCAGCCCCGCCGCCAGGCGCGCCGCGCGCCGCCGCTCGAGCCCCAGGCGCGCCGCCGGCGTCTGCCCGAGGTGCCGCGCCGCCCCCTCCGCGAGCAGCTCCTCGAGCAGATCATAGGTCACGGTGACCGGCTCGCGCATGAGGGCGCTGAGCGCCTCAAGGAGCCACGAGAGCGGGATCGCCGTCTCCTCGCCGCACGCGGCGCAGCGCCCGTGGGGGCTGTGGGGGGAGACGCAGAGGAGGCTGCCCCAGGCCTTGAACAGGTAGCCGCAGCGCATACACGCGGCGCGGCTGCAGAGCAGCTCTTGGGCGTTGCGCTGGGTGAGCGCGGGGAGTCGGGCGAGCAGCGCCTCGCGCGTCTCGGGGGCGAGGGCGGTGAGGAGGCGCGCCTCGGGGCTCGCTTGGTCGCTGTTGTGGGCGCGGTAGCGGGCGGGGGGCTGGATGACCTTGAGGGGCGCGGGGCTGGGCGCGGCGGGGCGCTTGGGGGCCGGGCGCGCGGTGGAGGGGGTGGGGGTGGAGGGGGTGGTGCGGGGCTTGCGGGGAGAGACGTACATAGGAGACTCCTGTGGAGGGGGTGGGTCGAATCAAGGGGAGTTGGGTGAATTGGGTAAGTTGGGTGACTCGGGCGCATCGGGCGCATCGGGGAGCGCGTGCAGCATGTGCAGCATGTGCAGCATGTGCAGCGCGCGCAGCGCGTGCAGCGCGTGCAGCGCGTGTGGCTCATGGATTTTCAAAGAGCTCCCCGCCACCCCCGCGCAGCGCGGCGCGGGTGGCGCCCCGCGGAGTCCTGTGGGACGCCGGGGGCGTGGGGGGTGTCTTGAGGCGCGCGCGCCCCGCCGGTGAGCGGCAGACAACTCAGCCGAACGGCGCTGTGTGCGCGCGATCGGCCCCCCTAGCGGCGCGCGGCGTGGCGCGCTGCTAGAGGTGTCCCGCGTGGGATGAGAGAGTCGTCAGGTGCTCAGCGGCTAGGGTGGGTCATGTGCGCGGTGTCCCTTGGGGGCTGAGGGGGGAGGGGCAGGGAGGAGGCGGGGCTCTTTGGCGGCGCGCGTCAACATCGATGTTTGACGATGTTTGACGATGTTTGACGATGTTTGACGATGTCCCTGTGCCCTTTTATAACACGTTAGCGCCGTTTTTTTATTCCGAGATAGCGCCTCTTGATCGATTTCTGATCGATTTCTGATCGATTTCTAGTCGATCCTTGATCGAGCTCCCCGCACCCCCGGAGTCCCCCCATGCAGCCCAGCCCCATCACCACCCATGTCCTCGACACCGCCCTCGGCCGCCCCGCCGCCGGGGTGCCCCTGTCGCTTCGCCGCTGGGAGGGGGGCGCGGTGGAGCTCTGGGGGGGCATGCCAGCGGAGGGGGGCTTCGTTGAGCTCGCCGCGGGGGTCACCGACGCCGACGGGCGGGCGCGCGACCTCCTGCGCCCGGGGACGCTCTCGCCGGGCCTCTACCAGGTGCGGTTTGACGTGGCGGCGTACTTTGCGGCGGGGGCGGGGCGGGGGTTTTACCCTGAGGCGCTGGTGACGTTCTGGGTGGAGCGCCTTGATCAGCACTACCACATCCCGCTGCTCCTCAGCCCCTTCGGCTACTCCACGTATCGGGGGTCTTGAGCGGGCGCGGGGGGAGGGGCGCGCGGAGGGGATGTGGCCCCTTTGACTTCCCCAGCCATTCTCTCTACACCTGCGCCCACCCCTACCCCTCACACCGGAGGCCCCCCCCGATGAGACCCCTCAGCCCCAAGCTCGCCGCGCTCACCCTCGCCGCCCTCGCCGCGGCGTGCGATGACGACGGCCCTGCCCCCAGCGGCGGCGCTGACGCCGGCGCTGGCGTGACCGCCGGCGTGACCGCGGGCGCGACCGCCGGCGTGACCGCCGGCGTGCCCGCCGGCATGACCGCGGGCGCGACCGCCGGCGTGACCGCGGGCGCGACCGCCGGCGCCGACGCGGGCGCCGACGCGGGCGCCGACGCGGGCGCCGACGCGGGCGCCGACGCGGGCGCCAACGCGGGCGCGACGCCGATCGACCCGCCCATGGACATCTCCTGCGCGCCGCTGCCCCCCGGCGCCCCGGGCGAGTGCGTGGTCACGCAGGCGCCCAGCGGCTCGACGCGCAAGATTCTGATCGAGGCGGCGCTCCTCGGGCCCGAGGGGCTCATCGAGAGCGGCGCGCTGCTCTTTGACGCCGCTAGCCAGAACGGGCGCGTCCTGTGCGTCGGCTGTGACTGTGAGCAGCTCGTGGACGCCGACACCACCCGCGTCACCTGCCCCGACGGCGTGGTGACGCCCGGCCTCATCAACCCCCACGACCACCTCAGCTGGGCGCTCAACCCCCCCGCCCTCCCGCGCGGGCAGGAGCGCTTTGAGCACCGCCACGACTGGCGCAAGGGCAAGCGCGGCCACCAGAGCATCTCGGCGGGCCCGTCGGACAACGGGCGCGAGGCGCTCCTCTACGGCGAGCTCCGTATGCTCATGGGCGCCGCCACGAGCATCGCCGGCTCCAACAGCACCCGCGACCTCCTCCGCAACCTCGATGACAGCAACGCCAACGGCGGCCTCGGCAACTTTGAGGCGGACTACCGCACGTTCCCCCTCGGCGACAGCGACGGCACGCTGGTGGCGAGCGGCTGTGATCGCTATATGATCGACGCGGCGAGCCGCCTCAACAGCCGCGTGTATCTACCGCATGTGGCGGAGGGCATTGACCCAGAGGCGCGCAACGAGTTCGCGTGCCTCTCGGGGGAGGGCGGCGTGGACCTGATCGCGCGCAACACGTCGATGATTCACGGCGTGGGCCTCTCCCCCGCCGACATCCTCAGCGTGGCGGCCGACGGCGCGAGTCTGGTGTGGTCGCCGCGCTCCAATGTGCAGCTCTATGGGCACACCGCGCCCGTGGTGAGCTACATGTACGCGGGCGTCAACATCGCCCTCGGCACCGACTGGACGCCCTCGGGCTCCATGAACATGCTGCGCGAGCTCCGCTGCGCCGACCTCCTCAACCGCTCCTACTACGGCGCCTTCTTCAGCGACCGCCAGGTGTGGCAGATGGCCACCGCCAACGCCGCCAAGGCGCTCGGCGTGGGGGATCAGCTCGGCGCGTTGCGCGTGGGCTACGTGGCCGACGTCGCCCTGCTCCACCGCTTTGACAAGGCCCCCTACCGCGCCGTCCTCGAGGCCACCCCCGAGGCGGTCGCCCTGGTGGCGCGCGGCGGCAAGGTGCTCTATGGCGACGCGGGACTCGTGGAGGCGGTCAACACGCAGGGCTGCGACGCCCTGAGCGTGTGCGGGGCCGAGAAGCGCGTGTGCCTGCAGTCGGACGCGGGGCTCACCCTCAGCGCCCTGCAGAGCGCGGTGGGCGGCGCCTACCCGCTCTTCTTCTGCGAGGAGCCCGCCAGCGAGCCCACCTGCGTGCCGTACCGCGAGGGGGAGTTTAATGGGCAGAGTCTCCCCGATGACCAAGACGGCGACGGGGTGCTCGACGCGCAGGACAGCTGCCCCACGGTCTTTAACGCGCCCCGCCCCCTCGAGGGGGACGCGCAGGGCGACGCGGACGCCGACGGGGTGGGGGACGCCTGTGACTCCTGCCCCCTCAACGTGGGCGACGACTGCGCGCGCTTTGATCCCAACGACCGCGACGGCGACGGGGTGGGCGACGCCGTCGACAACTGCCCGGCGCTGGCCAACGACGGGCAGTCCGACCGCGACGCCGACGGCGCGGGGGACGCCTGCGACGCCTGCCCCGACGCCTCCAACGCCAACGGCGCCGGCTGTCCCGCCACGGTCTACGCCGTGAAGCGCAGGGAGGTGGCCGTGGGCGCCCCCGTGCGCCTCGAGGCGGTGGTCACCGCCGTCTCCCCCGACGGGCGCGGCTTCTTTGTGCAGGTCTCGCCGGAGGACAACGGCTATGAGGGCGTGGACCACTCGGGGCTCTTTGTGTACCTCGGCGCCAGCGCCCCCTTCCCCGCCCCCGCCCGCGGCGACCGCGTGGCGGTGAGCGGGCAGCCGGGCGACTATTACGGGCAGCGGCAGCTCGCCGCCCTCACCGGCCTCGAGGTGCTCGCGAGCGGCGTGCCGCTCCCCCCCCACCAGCTCGTGACGCCCGCGGACGTGGGCACGGGCGGCCCCCGCGCCGCGGCGCTCGAGGGCGCGCTGGTGGCGGTGGAGGGGGTCGAGGTCACCTCCGCCGCCCCCGCCCCGGGCGCGGGCGACCGCGACCCCACCAACGAGTTTGAGGTGGACGGCGCCCTCCGCGTCAACGACCTCCTCTACCTGCTCGACCCCCTCCCCGCGCAGGGCGACGCCATCGCGCGCCTGCAGGGCGTGCTGCGTTTCGCCAATGAGCACAGCAAGCTCGAGCCCACGGGCCCCGAGGACGTGCGCTTTGAGCTCGCCGGCCCCCCCACCGCCCTCTCGCTGCCGCCGGGCCCCCTGAGCGCCCGCGCCGGGCGCCCGCTCGAAGTGCTCGTGCGCCTCGACGCGCCCGCCGTGAGCGCGGTGGCGCTGAGCGTGCAGAGCAGCGACCCGGCGGTGCTCGCCGCGCCCCCAAGCGTGCAGATCGCCGTCGGCGCGCGCGGCGTCACCCTCACCCTCACGGCGGGCGTCGTGGGCGCGGCGACGCTGTCGGTGAGCGCAAGCGGGCTAGCGGGGGCGAGCGTGGTGGTGGAGGTGCAGGCGGCGGCGTCGGGCGCCGGGCTGGTGATCAACGAGCTCGACTACGACCAGCCCCAGACCGACACCCTCGAGTTCATAGAGCTCTACAACGCCTCGCGCGCCCCCGTGGACCTCAGCGCTGTCCGCCTTGAGCTCATCAACGGCGCGGGCGCCGGCAGCGTGGCGCGCACGATTCAGCTCGGGGACGTGGGCCTCCTGCTCTCCCCCGGCGCCTTCCTCGTGCTCGCCAACGCCGCCGTGGTCACCCCCCCCGGCGTCCTCCGCGGCGCCCTCCCCGCCGACTCGCTACAGAACGGCGCGCCCGACGGCGCGCGCCTGGTGCTCAACGAGACGGGCGAGGTGATCGACGGGATCAGCTACGAGGGCGACGCGCCCCTGTGCGTGGAGGGCGCGGGCGTCCCCGCCGAGCTCGCCGACAACGCCCTCGCCGTCGCCGCCCTCGCCCGCTGCGTCGACGGCGCCGACACCAACAACAACGCCGCGGACTTCACCCTCACGAGCGCGCCCACCCCCGGCGCGCCTAACGCGTGTAACTGACGTTCCGCGCCCCCCCATAGGCGCGCTCCACGGCGCTTCTCCGCACCGGGCGCCCCCCGCCCTGCGCGCCGCCCCCCGCGCCCCCCGCCCCCTCCTCCGCCTCCGCCGTGTGCGCCGGCGGGGGGGCGTGAAGCGTGAGCGGCCACCGGGCGCTCAGGGGGGCGGGGGCGCCGCAGACGGAGCAGGGGGGGCTGAGCGGCGCGGGGGCGCGCAGGGCGCCGCGGGCGTGGGGCGGGAGGGCGCGCCCCGCCCGAGGGGGCGGCGCGGCGGCGGGCGGCGGCGTCTCCTCGTCCTCGTGGAGCGCAGGCGCGCCGAGCGGGGCGGCGGGCGTTGAGTAGGGCGACAGCGCCTCAAGCAGCGCGGGACTCAGGGGCGCCGCGGGCTCCTCCTCGCGCCTGTTCCCCTCAAGCCCCCCCCCAAGCGCCCCCTCCCCGCCCGCCAGCCGCCGCAGCTCCCACGCCGCGCGCGCCCTGAGGGCGGCGACGAGGCGCCCGAGGTGCTCCTCCCCCTCCTGCGCGCGGCGCGCCTCTTCTTCTTGGGCGCGCAGCGCCTCCTCCTCGCGCAGGCGGCGCGCCTGCTCCTCTTGGGCGCGGCGGGCGTCCTCCTCTTGGGCGCGGCGGGCGTCCTCTTCTTGGGCGCGCAGCGCCTCCTCCTCG
>VGTA01000145.1 GCA_016874875.1 Deltaproteobacteria bacterium
CGGGTCCCCCGAGCCCGTCGTGAAATCATCCTGGCGCTCTTGAGATGGGCGCCGCTCTGCGCGAGAACTGGTCATGGAGTCCACCTCACTCAGCTGTGTGTGCTGTGTGTGCTGTGTGTGCTGTGCATGCTGCGAGCGCAGGCGGGCGCCGGAGAGGAGGGCGCGCGTTGCGCGGCGGGCGGGGCGCGCTTATGGTGCGCTGCGCGAGCATAGCGCGACCGCGCGCCGCGCGCCACAAGACCCCCGAGGAGCCCCATGAGCCCCCACGACGAGCACGACGAGCACGACGCCCACGAGGCCCCCCGCGCCCTCCCCCTCACCCACCCGCACCCCTACACCCACCCCGCCCTCTGGCTCGACCGGGGCCTCGAGGCGCTCCTCGCCGGCGCCCTCAGCGCCGCGGAGGACGCGGGCGACGACGCGGGGGTGACCGCGCCGCTCTTTGGGGTCCACCTGCGCGGCGTGGGCGCGAGCGCCGCCCTCTGGCGGGCGCGCGACTGGGCGGGCGAGCGCGACCTCCACGCCTCCGCCGTCGTCCCCGCCGGCGCCCCGTGGGCGGGGGAGGCGCTGACGGCGCTGGTGGGCGCGCGCCTCTCCTCGCCTCGCCCGCGCGTCGCCCTCCTCGACGACCTCCACCGCGCCGACCGCCCCTGCGTCATCGCCCTCGCCGCCCTCCCGCTCGAGGCGCGCGCCCCCACCCTCCTCCTGTGGAGCGGAGAGGACGCCGGCCCCGCCGCCGCCCTCTGGCGCGCCCTCCCCGCCCGCCGCCGCTGGCGCCTCGCCCTGCCGCCCTGGGGGGAGGAGGAGTGGCGCGAGTGGGAGGGGCGCGCCGGCGGCCTGCGCCCCCTCTGCGCGCGGGACCCGCGCCTCAGCCCCGCCGACCAGCTCCGCGCCGCCGAGCTGGCCTACGAGAGCCGCCTCGGGCGCGGCGAGGTGCTCGGCGGCGTGTCGTTCGCCGCCGCCGCGGCGCCCGCCGCCGCCGCCGCCGCCGCCCTCGGGCCCGTGGTCCCCGCCGCCGCCCTGGGGGGGGCGCTCGGGCTCGACGAGGGGGCGTGCGCGCTGGCGCTCCACCAGGCAGGGCTGCGCCGCGCGGGGCGCTGCCCCCGCGGCGGCGACCTCTGGCGCGCGGACGTGCCCGCGCGCTGGCCTGAGGCGCTCCGCGAGGCCGCCGCGCTCCCCCCCGCCACCCTCGACGCCCTCGCCGGCGCCCTCGACGCCCTCTACCCGCCCCAGGACCGCTGGCGCGTCACCGCCGCCGCCGCCCGCCTCCAGCGCCTCCGCGGCGCCGGCCCGCTGCCCCCGCTCCCCTTCTCGGCGCCCTCGGCGGAGGGACTCGGGCGGGACCTCGAGCGCCTCGCGCCCGCGCTCACCGAGGACCTCCCCCCCTCGGAGGTGCAGGGCGCCCTCGCCGCCCTCTGCGGCCTCGCCCTCGAGTGGGCCCCGCGCGGGCCCGCGTGGGGCAGGTGGCCAGAGACGCTCCGCGCGCTCCGCCTCGGCGTGGCGGCGGCGGAGCGCCTGCGCGACCCCCTCCGCGGCGCGCGCCTCCTCCTCGCGCTCGGCGCGCACCTGCTGAGCGAGGGACTCGGCGCGCAGGCGACGGAGCCCCTCGAGGCCGCCGCGCACCTCCTGGCCGCCCTCGGGCGCGCCGAGGAGGCGAGCCGCGCGGCCATCCTGTGCGCGGAGGCCGCCCTGCTCGCCGGGCGCCCCAGGGCGGCCCTCGCGCGCCTCGAGGCGGCGGAGCGGGCGGCGCGCGACCTCGCGCTCCCCGCCGCCGCCCTCCTCGCCCGCTACAAGGGCGCCCTCCTCTGGCTCGCCCTCGGGGACGCGGCGCGCGCGGAGGCGGTCTTGGCGACGCTGCCGCCGAGCGCCCCCGGCGACCTCGGCGACGGCGTCGCCCTCGCGCGCGCTGCCGCCGCCCTCGCCGCCGCCCCCGCGGCGCCCGCTGAGGAGCGCGCGCGCCGCCTGCGCGACGCGCGCGCCCTGCTCGCCTCGCGCGCGCCCTCCCCCGCCCGCGACGCCCTCGACGCTCGCGCGCGCTGGCTAGAGGCCGCGGGGGCGGGGGCGGGCGCGGCGCGCGAGGCGGCGCTCGCGGACCTCCTGGCGGCGCAGCGGGCGGCGCAGGCGGCGCGCGACGTGGGCGCGTGGCTGTCGGGGCAGCTCGCGCTCGCCGACTGCGCGCTAGAGGGGCTCGGGGCGGGGGGGGCGCGGGGGGCGGGGGGCGCGGGGGGCGCAGGGGGGGCGGCTGAGGACGCCGCCGGGCTCGCGTCTCGGGCGCGCGAGGGGGTGGAGGTGGCCATCAAGGTCGCCAGCGGCGCCCGCGACCGCCTCCGCCTCGCCGCCCTCTACGCGCGCCTCTCGTCGCTCCTCGCCCACGCGGGGGCTGGCGAGGCGGCGTGGGCAGCGCGCGCGTGCGCGGAGGCGTGGGCGGCGAGTCTGGACATCTCTCCGTCGCTCCCGCCCGCGCCAGCGCTGGGGGCGGCGTGGGGAGGGGCGGCGCAGGGGGGGGCGCAGGGGGGGGCGATTCGGGCGCAGGCGGCGCGCGAGGTGGAGGAGGCGCTCTCGCGGTGGACAGCCACGCCGCTGAGCGCTAGCCTCTCGTGAGCGCCCCCCCCACGACCGTGCGCAAGGAGCTCAATGTCGACCTCTCGGCACCTGCAGACGACGGTGCTCACGGGGCAGGACGAGACCCTCGTCGCCCCGCCGCCCGCCACCCTCCCCTCGCCTGAGCCCGCGCGCGCCGAGCCCCCCGCGGCGGAGCCCCCCCCTCGCTATCAAACCCTGTCGCGCTTGGGCGAGGGCGGCATGGGCGTGGTGGACCGCTGCTATGACGCTTGGCTGCAGCGCAGCGTGGCGCTCAAGCGCCTCAAGCCCGCCGCGCCCGCCGGGCCCGCCGGCGCGCGCCCGGCGCTGAGCGCCGCACAGCGCCACCGGGCGGCGCTCTTTGTGCGCGAGGCGCGGGTGCTCGCGCAGCTCAACCACCCCAACATCGTGCCCGTCTATGACCTCAGCCCCGAGGGCGACCCCTTCTTCACCATGGAGGAGCTCTCGGGCGTGACTCTCGACGCCCTGCTCGAGGAGCTGCGGGGCGCCGACGCGGGGAGCTCCTTTCAGCGCTTTGACGCCCTGCTCCGCCACCTCCTCAGCGTCTGCGAGGCGGTGTCGTACGCCCACGGCAAGGGCGTGCTCCACCGCGACCTCAAGCCGAGCAACGTCATCATCACCCACCACGGCGTCGCGCGGGTCATCGACTGGGGCCTCGGGCGCCTCGCGGGGCGCGACGGCGACGACGCGCGCGAGGAGGCGTCGGCGGGCGCGGAGGGCGCGCCCCCCGCCCCCGCCCCCGCCCCCACCCCACTCGAGGCGCTCGCCAACCTCCACGCCACCCTCACGGGCAGCCTCTCGGGCACGCCCCTCTACATGTCCCCTGAGCAGGCGCGCGGCGAGCCGCTCGACGAGCGCAGCGACGTCTTTTCGCTCGGGGTGATGCTCTATGAGCTCGTCGCGGGGCGCAGCCCCCACGAGCGCGACGGCGCCCTGCCGCCCCCCCTGGCGCTCGTGGACGCCCTGCGCCGCGGGGAGCCGCTCCCGCCCCTCTCGGCGGCGCGCTGCGTCCACCCGCACCTCCACGCCCCCGCCCTCGCGGACGCCTGCGCCCGCGCCCTCGCCCCCCGGCGCGAGGAGCGCACCGCCTCGGCCGCGGCGCTCGGCGCCGCGCTCTCGGCGCACCTCTCGGGGGAGGCGCGCCGGGCGGAGGCCGCTGTGCACGTGGAGGAGGCGCGCGCCCTCTACGGCGCGTGGCGCGGCGCCCTCGGCGCGCTCAGCGCCCCGCAGGAGCCCTGGGCGCGCGCCCTCCAGGCGCCGCCGAGCGCGGCGGAGGAGGCGCTGCGCGAGCGCCTCCTCAACGCCTTTGAGCTCGCCTACCAGCGCGACCCGAGCCTGTGGCAGGCGCTCTTGTGGCGCCTCGAGGTGCGCGCGCAGGCGCTAGAGGCGCACTGGGCGCTCACGCCGAGCGCGCGCGTCGCGGCGCTCGGCGAGGCGTGCGCGCCCGACCTCGCGCGCCTGCTCACCCACCGCGCCGCCCTCGAGCGCGACCTCCTCGCGGCGCGCCCCTGGGCGGCGGGGCTGCTCGCGGATCTGCTCGGGGCCCTCGATCTGCTCGCGCGCGGCGCGCGCCTCGTCTCCATCTGGGCGCGCGCGGCGGCGGGGGAGGAGGGGCGCGCGGCGGGGGTGAGCGTCGCGCTCTCGCTCTCGCCCCTCTCGCGCGTGGAGGAGCCGGCGCCGCGGGCGGGGGGGGCGCGCGCGGCGGCGGGCGCCCTGGGGGCGGAGGGGGCGTGGCGCGCCCTCAGCGCGGAGCTGCCCGTCGGCTTCTACCGCGCTCGCCTCCTCGCCCACGACCTCGAGACGCTCCACCCGCTCGAGGTGCCGCCCCTCACCCCGCCCCTCTTGCGCGCGGAGCGCCTTGAGCCGCTCAGCGCGCGCCTCGACGCCCTCGGCGCGGCGGGCGCGGGGGAGGCGCGTGACGCCCTGCGGGACCTGCGCGCCCTCGAGCGCACGGCGCGCCTCCCCAGCGAGGAGGAGCGCGCCGCGCGCCGCGCCCTGCTGCGCCCGCGCTGGCTCGCGCCCACGCGCTGCCGCGTGGGCACGCCGCTGCCCGTCCCCGATTCCCTGCCGCCGGGCTGGGCGGCGCCGGGCGGCTGCTGGCTCAGCGCCGCCCCCCTCACCCTCGCCGAGCTCGCTGAGCTCTTGAGCGCCCTGCGCGCCGCCCGCCTCGCGCTCGCCGCCGCCGGCGCCGCGGCCCCCTACGCCGATGAGCATCTCTTGATCCCCGTCACCCAGTTCCCCTTCAAGGGCCTTGAGGGCCTGCCCGCCTTTGAGCTCGCGGGGAGCGGCGCGCAGGAGGGCGCGCAGGAGGCGCCCCGCTATGCCCTCAGCGCCTCCTGGCGCGAGGTGGGCTACACCGAGGACAGGCCCGCGGTCTGGATCAACTTCTTCCTCGCGCTCTCAGTGGCCACGTGGCGCTCTTGGCGCGATGAGCTCCTCGTGGAGCTCCCCCATGAGCTCGAGTGGGAGGCGGCGGCGCGCGGGCCCGACGGGCGCCTCTTCCCGTGGGGGGACCTCTGTGACGCGCGCCTGTCGCTCAACCGCGTCACCACAGAGGGCATGCGGCTGAGAATCCCGCCGCCGCCCGACGCCCTCGCCGCCGCGTACCCGCTCGACGAGAGCCCCTGCGAGCTGACGGGGCTGGCGGGGGGCGTGGCGGACTGGTGCTGGGCGAGCGAGCGCGAGCGCGACGACCACCGCGCGCTGCTCGTGGACATGATCGAGGAGCGGCGGCGCCTGGCGCGCGCGGGGGCGTCGGAGGTGGCGCTCTGGGGCGCCTTTGTGCGCTCGCCGGCCTGGCGCGCCTGCCACCCTCAGGCGATCCAGGCGGTGCCGCCCGGCGAGCAGCGCCTCGAGCGGATCTTCAAGGTGGCGCGCGGCGGCACCCTCGTCAACCCGCTTGAGCGCTGCGCGCTCCCCTACCGCTTCCGCTCGCTCGTCCACAAGTCGTACGCCGACGTGGGCGTGCGCCTCGCCGCGCGCCCCCTCCCGGCGCGCGGCGCGGCGGAGGGGGGCGGGCCGTGAGCCGTTGGCGCGAGGCGCGCCGCGCCCCGCCGGCGCGCCCCCCAGCCCCCCTCGGCCCCCCCCTGCGCCGCGGGCCGCGCCCGTCCCCGCGCCCGCTCTGGGCGGTGTGCTGCGCGTCGACGCTGTGCCTGTGGGCGCTGTGGCCCCCCCTCAGCCCCAACGCGCCCGCCGAGGAGGGGCGCGCCCGCGTCGCGTCGAGCGCCGAGCCGAGCGCCGAGCCGCGCGCCGAGCCGCGCGCCGAGCCGCGCGCCGAGCCGCGCGCCGAGCCGAGCGCCGAGCCGAGCGCCGAGCCGCGCGCCGCTTCTGGCGCCGACGCCGCCCCCCCGCTCGACCTCGCGCACCCCACGCTCTCGTGGTGGATCGAGGGGCGCAGCCCCACGCTCGAGGAGCTCCGCGCCTGCCTCGCCGCCCTCCCCGGCCGCCCCTACTCGGCGCGGCTGCTCGCGCCCGGGGAGCTCGAGGTGGCGCGGGAGGGGCGCGCGCGCCAGCAGCGCCTGCGCGTCACCGCCGAGCAGCTCTGGCTGCACACGCCCCTCAGCTCCACCCCGCTCGCGCAGGTGCACGAGCACCTCAGCGCGCTCTCCTGCCTGCGGCGCGACGGGGCGACGCTCCACGACCCCCTGCTCGCGCGCCTGTGGCCCTCCGCGCGCTGGCCGGCGCTCAGCGCGGGGGGCGGGGCGCCCCTCGACGACCTGCTCAGCGTGGAGAGCGAGGGGGAGCGGCACCTCACGCGCGGCCTCTCGCGCCTCGGGGGGGCGGAGCAGGGGCTGGTGAGCGCGCACCCCCTCGCGCGGCGGGCGCTGCGGCGCCTCGTGGTGGAGTGGCTCGCGTCGCCCCTCGCCCCGGGGGCGCGCCGGGCGGTGGGGGGGGTGGGGCTCTGGCTGGCGCCGGCGGAGGGGGCGGAGACGTTCGTGGGGCGCCCGGGGGCGCAGCTGTGGTCGGCGGAGGGCGCCTCGCCCCCCGAGCGCCTCCCGGATTCGCTCGTGGAGCGCCTCGCCGGCTCGGCGCCTGCGCTTAAGCCCAGGCCCGCGCCCAGGCCCGCGCCTAGGCGCTCGCCCAGGCCCGCGCCCGACTCCCCGCCGCTCGATTCCCCGCCGCTCGACTACCGCTGAGCGGCGCCGGCGCGGGGGCGGGGCGCTCAGGCGCGGAGCCGCGCCACCACCAGCGCGTAGAGCTCAATCATCAGCTGCGCGCCCACGAGGGCCGTGATGTCGGCGTGGTCGTAGGGGGGCGACACCTCCACCACGTCGCCGCCCACCACCCGCAGCCCGCGCAGGCCCCTCAGAATCTCAAGCGCCTGCGCCGACGAGAGCCCCCCCGGGACGGGCGTCCCCGTGCCGGGGGCGAAGGCGGGGTCGAGGCAGTCGATGTCAAAGGTCACGTAGGCGGGGGCGTCGCCCACGCGCGCCCGGACCGCCTCCGCCGCGGCGCGCGCCCCGTGGGCGTGCACCCACGGCGCGTCGAGCGCGAGGAGGCCCATGTGGTCGTCCACGTGCGTCCTGAGTCCCACCTGCGCGCTCCGGGCGGGGTCGATGAGCCCCTCCTTGACGGCGTGGTAGAACATGGTGCCGTGGTCGCGGCGGCGCTCGCCCTCGTCGGGCCAGGTGTCGGGGTGGGCGTCGAAGTGGACGAGGGCGAGGGGGCCGTGGCGCTCGGCGAGCGCCTTGAGGGAGGGGTACGCCACAAAGTGGTCGCCGCCGATCACGAGCGGAGTCGCGCCCGCCGCCACCACGCGCCGGGCGTAGGAGAGCAGCTTGTGTTCAAAGTCACCGCTCACGCCGTGATCAAAGAGGCAGTCGCCGAGGTCCACCGCCCGCGCCGCCGTCTGCAGCGACAGCCCGTGGGGGAAGCTCGTGCCCCAGGAGATCATGGTGGACGCCACGCGCACCGCCCGCGGCCCTAGGCGCGCGCCGGGGCGCCCCGTGGTGGTGAGGTCGAGCGGCGCGCCGTAGAAG
>VGTA01000146.1 GCA_016874875.1 Deltaproteobacteria bacterium
TGGGCGGGTGGGGGGCGTGGGCATGGGGGGCACCCTCCTCGGGTCGCGCACAGGATAGCGCGCCCCTCCCTCTATCTCAAATCGCCCTCTTGTGACATCTTGGGGCGCGCGCGCATCTCTCCACGCGCCGCCGCCGGCACGCCTCGCGCCCTCTCGCCCTCTCGCCCTCTCGCCCTCACAAGGAGCAGCCCCCTTGCGGTCCCCCACCCCCTCGCCGCGCCGCGCCCTCCGCGCCCTCGTCGCGCTCGGCGTCCTGCTCAGCGCCCCGCTCGGCGCGCCCGCGCCCGCGCTCGGCGCGCCCGACGCGCCCGAGCCCGCGCCCGCGCTCGCTCCCTCGCCCCTCCTCGAGCGCCTCGCCGCCCTCGATTTCGCCGCCCTCGGCCACCCCGCCACCCGCTGGGACCACGTCCCGCCCGTGCGCGCCTCGCGCGAGCGCCCTCACCAGCTCCTCGTGGCGCTCGTGCGCTTCCCCGACCTCCCCTTTGAGCGCTTTCGGGGCGACGCGCGGCAAGACGAGCTCCTCAGCGCCCACTACCAAGCCGAGCTCTTTGACCCCACCTACGCGCGCCCCAACACGCTGAGCCACTACTACCACGACCAGAGCTACGGGCGGTACCACCTGCAGGGGCTCGTGCTCGCCCCCCTCACCCTCGACCACCCGCGCGCCCACTACGGGCGCCCGCGGCGGCCGGAGGGGGGGGCGTGGCGCAACGACGCGGCGCCGGAGGACCTCGTGGAGGAGGTGCTCGCCAAGGTGGGCGCCGCGCGCCCAGACCTCGACTGGGCGCGCTTTGACCAGTGGGACCCCAGCGACGCGGACGGCGATGGGGTGCGCGAGGAGCCCGACGGCTACCTCGACCACCTGGTCATCGTGTACGCCGGCGGGGGGCAGTCGTCGTGCCAGGGGCTCTATAAGCTGCAGGTGAAGCTCAACCCCAACGTGGGCGAGGAGGTGCTAGAGCGCCTCAACGCGCGCGAGCTCGAGTGCGCCGACCGCATCTGGCCCCACCGTTTCGTCGTGCAGCGCCGCGAGGGCGAGGGGCCGCGCGTGGGGGGCGCCAGCGGCGCGCTCAACGCCCTCGGCGGGGCGCCGGTGCGCGAGGGGCTGTGGGCGCGCGACTACAACATGCAGTCGGAGTACACCGAGCCGTCCACCTTTATCCATGAGTTCGGGCACTCCATCGGCCTGCCCGATGTGTACGCGCGGGAGACCAACAACTCCACGGGCCCCTGGGAGGTCATGAGCGGCACCGCGTCCCCCTCGCCGCAGGGCCTCTCGGCCTGGTCTCGGCTCATGCTCGGGTGGCTCACGCCGGTGGTGCTCACCCCGCCGGCGGCGGGGGGGGCGCGCGCGACGACGCTCGACCTGCTCGCCCTCGACGCCCCCCTCGGCGCCGGCCCCGCGGGCGCCGCGCGCGCCGCGCTCATCGCCCTGCCGCCGCAGCGCAAGGTGATCTCGCTCGCGCCCCTCGACCCCGCGCGCCACGGCGCCGCCGCCCTCTACAGCGGTCAGGGCAACGAGCTCAACCGCGCCCTCACCCTCGACCTCGACCTCCGCGCCCTGCCGCCGGGCACCCCCGTCGCCCTCTCCTTTGACGCGTGGTGGGAGATCGAGGCGGGCTGGGATTTCGCCTACATCGAGGCGCGCGAGGCGCCGGGGGCGCCCTGGCGGCGGCTGGTGGACCCGGCGGTGATGCCGGCGCGCCACGGGCACGACGGCCCGAGGACGCTGCCGGGCCTCACGGGGCGCTCGGGTGACCGCGATGGGGATGGCAAGAACGAGAGCCACCCCGCGTGTGACCCCGCCCGCCCCCTCGCGCACGGCGACGAGCGCGACTCGCTCGCGGGCGAGGCGCCCTGCGAGGCGCCCACCTGGGTCGAGGTGCGCGTGGACCTCTCGCCCCTCGCCGGCCTCGCCCCGCAGGTGCGCGTCCGCTACTTCACCGACCCCGCCGCCGTGGAGCGCGGGCTGCTGCTCGACAACCTCCGCGTGGTGGCGGGCGCGGGGGAGGGCGCGCGCGAGCTCCTGCGCGAGGGTTTTGAGGGCGCTGAGGGCGCGGCGCTTGACCCCCGCCTGTCGCTCGGCGGCTTCCTCAAGAGCGGCGGGCGGCACTCCTTTGAGGTGCCCCACTTCTACCTGCTCGAGCGCCGCGACCCCTACGCGGGCTCCGCGGACCCCGCCTCGCGCGCCTTCCGCTACGACAGCGCCCTCGCCGACCCGGGGCTGCTCTTTGGCTACGACCCCGCCGCCGAGCGCGTCCGCGCCACGCGCCTCCGCGCCCGCCCCGGCGCCCTCCTCTGGTACGCCAACGGCGCCTACGCCTGGAGCGAGAACGAGCCGACGCAGAACGGCCCGGGGCGCGGCTTTTTGCTGCTCGTGGACTCCAACCCCAACGAGCTGCCCCTGCCGGGCTGGGAGGGCGCGCTCAAGGGCGACCCCGCCCGCGCCGACACCCGCTACGAGCTGAGCGACGACGCGGCGCAAGGGGCGCTGCGGGCGGCGGCGCTCAAGACGATGTGCTTTGTGCGCGCGCCGTGGGCGTACCCCGCCGACCTGCCCGCGGGGGCGCTCGAGGGCTGCCCGGGGCCCGCCCTGCCCCACCTCAAGGTCCCCGCCGGCGGGGCGCTCAAGACGCCGCGCTTGGGCTACGAGGTGGTCAACGACCTCCTGCCCGGGGCGGCGCGCGCCCCCTTCGCCCTCGTGGGCGAGCTCTACGACTACCGCGAGGTCAAGGGCGCCCTCCGCTGGTCCCTGCGCGAGCGCGCCCTCCGCGCCCTGCACCTGCTCGACGCGCCCTTCTCGTCGGCGCCGTTCGAGGGCGGGCAGCGCACCTTTGACGTGGTGGAGGGGCGCCTCGAGGAGCGCGCCGCGCGCGCGCACCCCGCCGCCGCCCGCTTCAGCGACCGCGAGGGGGCGCGCTGGCTCAACCCGCACCTCCGCTTTGGGGGGGTGGAGGTGCCCTCCTACGGCCTCGCGGTGGAGTTTGAGGACGTGGTGACCGCCGAGGGCGAGGCCCTCAGCCGCGCCCGCGTCGTGTGGGAGTGAGGCGCGCCATGCCCAGCCCCTCTCCGCTCCTCGACGAGCGCCCCAGCCCCGCCTTCGTCGCCCTCGCCCTGCTGGTCCTGCGGCGCCGCGCCCTCACGCTCTCCCTCATCGCCCTCGTCTCCGCCCTCGCCGCCGTCGCCCTCTTCACCCGCCTCAAGGTGGACAACAGCCTCGAGGTGTTCGCCCCCGCCAGCAGCCCGGCGCTGGCGGCGCGCGAGCGGTACCGCGACCTCTTTGGGCGCGATGACCTGTTCTTGATCTCCATGCGCGGCGATGTGCTGAGCCGTGATTTCCTCACGCGGGTGGCGGCGCTCGAGCGCGACGTGCGCGCCCTAGAGGTGGACGTGGCCACCCTCGGCTACCGCCGCGCCCCCAGCGCCCCCAGCGCCCCCAGCGCCCCCAGCGCCCCCAGCGCCCCCAGCGCCCCCGCCCCCGCCCCTGAAGAGGCGCTCGGCTTTGGCGAGGAGGACCCCTGGGGCGGGGTGGCGGGGGTGGCGGGGGGGAGCGTGGTGGAGGAGACGACCTCCCTCGTGAGCGCCCGCCGCACCCTCAGCCGCGATGGCGCGCTCACGGTGGAGCGCTGGTTTGACCCGCTCCCGGCCAGCGACGACGAGCTGCGCGCGCGCGGCGCCCTCGCCCTGCGCGACCCCCTCCTCGCCCGCCGCCTCGTGGACGACGCCGGGGCGCTCTCGGTGCTCACCGCCCGCGTGGCCTTTATGCACGATGACGACCTCGGGCGCGTCTCGGCGGCGCTGACCGCCCTCGCGCGCCGCCACGAGGCGCCCGGGTTCGCGCTGTCGGTGACGGGCCCGCCCGCCGTCAACGCCGCCCTCAACGACCTCGTGCTCAACGACCTCTCGCGCCTGCTGTCGCTCAGCGCGCTCGCCATGCTCGCCGCCCTCGTCTATCTGTTCCGCGCGCCGCTGATGGTGGTGGGGCCGCTGGCGGTGGTGTCCCTCGCGGTGCTGTGGACGGTGGGGCTGATGGCGGCGCTCGGCATGGGCCTCAACATCCTGTCGAGCATCCTGCCGGCGTTCTTGCTGTGCGTGGGGCTCGGCGACTCGATCCACGTGCAGTCGCTTTACCGCTCGCTGCGCGCGGCGGGGCTGGGCGGGCGGGAGGCGGTGACGCGCGCCTGCGGCCTCACGGGCGTCCCCGTGCTCTTCACGTCGCTCACCACCCTGATCGGGCTCCTGAGCTTTCAGTTCGCCACCGTGACGGCGGTGCAGGAGATGGGGCTGGCGGGGGGGCTCGGGGTGCTGTTCGCGCTCCTGCTCTCGCTCACGCTCCTGCCCCTCACCCTCGACCTGCTCGGCGAGCGCGCCGCCGCGCCCGCCGCGCCCGCCGCGCCCGCCGCGCCCGCCGCGCCCGCCGCGCCCGACGCCCTCGACCGCCTGCTCGAGCGCCTCGTGGGGCTCTCGGCGGGGGCGCGGGGGCGGGCGGCGGTGGTGGGGGTGAGTCTGCTCCTCACCGCGCTCGCCGCCCTCGGCGCCGCGCGCCTAGAGGTGTGGCACGATGACCTCGAGACGCTCCCGGACACGCAGCCCATCAAGGCGGCGGTGCGGGAGGTGGACCGCGCCCTCGGGGGGGTGGCGGGGGCGCAGCTGGTGATCGAGGCGCCGGGGCCGCTCGGCGTGCGCGACCTCGGCCTCCTGCGCCGCCTCGACGCCCTCGCCCGCGACCTCCTCGCCTACGAGAGCCCCGCCGGGGAGCGCCTGGTGGGGCACGTGCTGAGTCCGGTGGACGTCATCAAGGAGACGCGCCGCGCGCTGCTCGGCGAGCGGCTCGGGGAGGGGGCGTACGCGCTGCCGGAGACGCAGGAGGAGGCGAGTCAGCTCATGGCGCTCTTTGAGCTGCAGAGCCCCGATGAGCTCCGCCGCCTCGCCACCGTAGACCTCGGCGCCGCGCACATGACGCTGCAGGTCAAGTGGCAGGAGGCGACGAGCTACGAGCACCTCATCCGCTTCATCGAGGAGGCCGTGGCGCGCCACGTGGGCGGGGCGGCGCGGGTGGAGCCCACGGGGGGCATCTACCTCGCCTACACGGTGGTGTCGTCGCTCCTGCGCGATCTGCTCTCGAGCTTCTCGGGCGCGTTTGTGGTGATCACGCTCCTGATGGCGCTCATGCTGCGCGACCTCAAGCTCGGCGTGCTCGCTATGGTGCCCAACCTGTTCCCGATTCTGCTCATGCTGGGCGGGCTGGGGTGGTGCGGCGTGCCGCTCGACCTCAACAACCTGCTCATCGCCTCCATCGCCCTCGGCATCGCCGTGGATGACACGATTCACTTCCTGCACCACTTCTGGTCGCTCTATTTGCCTACGGGTGACCGCGAGGCGGCGATCGACGGGGCGCGGGTGAGCGCGGGGCGGGCGATGGTGAGCACGAGCGCGCTGCTGGGGCTGGGCTTCGCCGTGTACCTGCTCGCGTCCACCGAGGCGGTGCGCCGCTTTGGGGTGGTGATCGCGCTCACGCTCCTCGCGGCGCTCATCGTGGACCTCGTGCTCTGCCCCGCCATCTTGCGTCTAGCGTACCCGCCTCGCCGTGTGCTAAGAGGTGCCTCCACCTGAGCTCGCGGCGGGCTCGGGCCCGCGGTGTAAGGTGAAGCAGACGAGAATGCGCGCTTGGATCTACGATAGACTGTTCTACTCCCTCAGCAAGCACTGGTACCGCTCGGTCCTCAACGCGCTGCCTGAGGGCGCCCGCCTCCTCGACGTGGGGGTGGGCACCGGCACCTCCCTGCTCGCCAACGCCGACCTCGTCCGTCAGCGGGGCGCGCGGGTGGAGGGGATCGACATCAACACGTCGTACCTCAAGGCCTGCCAGGCGCGCATCGACGCGCTCGGCGTGGGGGACTGCATCCGCGTGCGCGAGCGCTCCGTCTATGACCTCACCCCCGCCCTGCTCGGCGGCGAGCTCTATGACGCCGTGTACTTCTCCGCCTCCTTTATGCTCCTGCCCGACCAGCGCGCCGCCCTGCGCGTGGTGCGCGCCTGCCTCAAGCCCGGCGGGCAGGTCTGCTTTACGCAGACGTTCGAGACGCAGCGCACCCGCTTCTGGGAGGTGGTCAAGCCGCTCTTGTATCTGTTCACCACGGTGCATTTCGGCGTGGTCACCTACGAGGGGCCCTTCTTGGAGATGCTGCGCGAGGAGGGCTTTGAGGTGACGCGCAACGAGGTGCTGCGCCTGCAGGGCTCGCGCGAGATGCGCGTGGTGATGGCGAAACCGACGGAGATGCCCTAGCGTCTATCGCGGCGAGGAGGAAGAGAGATGTCACGAGAACTCAAGACCCCGCAGGGGGCGCCCGACGCCCTCAAGCACCTAGGGCGCGTGAGCGCGCTGCCGCAGTCCCCCGAGGAGGCGGAGCTCGAGCGGGTGCCCAACCCGCACCCGGGCGCCCTCTACGCGGTGCGCTTTACGCAGCCCGAGTTCACCTCGCTGTGCCCCGTGACCGCGCAGCCCGATTTCGCCCACATCGTGCTCGACTATGTGCCAGGGGGCTGGCTCGTGGAGTCCAAGTCGCTCAAGCTCTACTTTGGGAGCTACCGCAACCACGCCGCCTTCCACGAGGCCTGCACCGTGCAGATCGGCAAGGACCTCGCGGCGCTCTTGTCGCCGCGGTGGATTCGGGTGTGCGGGTTCTGGTATCCGCGCGGCGGGATGCCCATCGACGTGTTCTGGCAGGAGGGGGAGGTGCCCAAGGGGGTGTGGGCGCCCGACCCGGGGGTGTCGCCGTATCGGGGGCGCGGCTGAGGGGGCGCGCGTCATGAATGACGCTTGCCTTCTGGCGAGCCTTTGCGCACGCTGAGGGCGCCCTGAGCTGACTCTGAGAGACGGGAGATGTCTATGTTGACGTCCGAGCTCCCCCCGCGCGCCGCCCTGAGCGGCGCGCTCGTGTGCGCGTGCGTGTGCGCGCTCGCGTGCTCGCTGCCCCGCCTCGCCGCCGCGCAGGAGGCGCCGCCGCCGCCGCCGGTGAGCGACGTCGAGGGGCGCTGCCTCGAGGACCACGTCGCCCACGAGGCGGCCCTCGAGGCGGCCCTCGACGCCTATGGCCCCAAGCCGAGCGACGTGGACTGCTCTGAGCGGCAGGACACGGGGTACCGCGATGGGCGGGCGTTCACGATCACGGTGGTGACGGTGGACGGGGAGCCCGTGGAGCGGGAGACGGCGAACGCCTACTGGGTGATGAGGCAGGCGGCGGCGGCGGACGGGGTCAACATCCGCATCAGCTCCGGGTTTAGGACCCAGGCCGAGCAGCAGTACTTCTATGACTGCTATCGCAACTGCAACTGCAACAGCTGCAACCTCGCCGCGCGCCCCGGCTACAGCAACCACCAGAGCGGGCACGCCCTCGACCTCAACACGTCGGCGAGCGGGGTGCTGCGCTGGCTCAACAGCAACGGCGCGCGCTTTGGGTTCACGCGCACGGTGCCGAGCGAGGACTGGCACTGGGAGTGGTGGGGCGGCGGGCCGGGGGGGGGGGGGGGCGGGGCCCCCGAGTGGGCGCC
>VGTA01000147.1 GCA_016874875.1 Deltaproteobacteria bacterium
GCGCCCCCACAAGCGCCCCCAGCCCAAGCGCCCCCAGCCCAAGCGCCCTCAGCCCAAGCCCTCAAGGCGGCGCTGACGGCTCGCCCCAAGCGCCCTCGCGCGCCGCCGAGCGCCCCTCGGCCCCTCCCCGCGCGACCGCTTCAGGCGCCGCGGGGGGGGCGACCGCGCCGCCCGCCGCGCTCGCGGCGCGACTCAACGCGCGGGCGCTGCCGGCGGCGGCGCAGCTCTGGCTTGATGGGGAGGTGGTCAGCAACCCCCTCAAGCGGCGCTCGCTCCCGGCGGGGGTGCATGTGCTGCGCGCCGTCCTGCGGCGCCCGGAGGGGGATGTGGCGCGTGAGGTGCGGGTGACACTCCAGGCGGGGGAGCACGAGCGCCTCGTCATTGACCTGCTCGAGCCCCCCGCCCCGCCGCCCTGAGCCCCCCCGCCCTACCTCAGGCGCTCAGCCCCGGCTCGTCGCCAAACGTCACGCCCCAGCCCTGCTCCAGCGACAGCGTCTTGAGGCGCTGGCGCGCGCGGTGGAAGCGACTCTTGAGCGCCGGCAGCGACAGCCCCGTCTCTTCGGAGAGGCTCTGCAGCGAGCGGTCCTCCACAAAGCGCTGCATGAACAGGTCGCGGTCACCGTCGCGCAGGTCGCCGAGCGCCGCGTCGATCACATCCAGGAGCTGGCGGCTCTCGAGGTGCTCCTCAGGACTCGGGCGGTCGTCCGCGCCGAGCAGGGGCGAGAGGTCTTCCATGGGGAGCATCCGCCGCTCCTTGCGGTGGCGCAGCAGCACGGCGTTGAGGACGATGCGCGCCACCCACGAGCTGAAGCGCGACTCGCCGCGGAACTGCTCAATCCGCCTCAGCACCTGCACGCACGCCTCCTGCGTGATGTCCTCCGCCAGCGTCGTGTCGCGGCAGGCCTTGAGCGCCACGTGATACATCTGCGCGTAGTGCGCCTCGAGGAGCTTGTGCGTGGCGCGCGCCTCGCCGCCGTGCGCCCGGCGCACCAAGGCGCGCTCTTGGTCGAGGGTGAGGTGGGGAGTCTTGTGGATGATCATGTCGGCGCTCCGGGCGGTGTGTGTAGAGGTTCTGTTCACGCCTTATACAAGGTGTGATCAATGTATGCACAGGCTGTGGGGGCGGTCAAGGAGTCTCTACAAAAGTTTTACAAGCATCTTGTTCAATGTCTGCACAGCCCCCCCACGGCGCGCCTTGCGACTTGCGCCGCGGGCTCGAATCCACTACACACCACACACGCGAGCGCCCGAGGGCGCGAGCGACAAGGAGCCAACTCATGCAGCACGACATCGAAAACGAAATCACCACGCGCGTCACCGCCGCCTACCCGGGCGCCGAGGTGCGCCTCAATGACATGACGGGGACCCGCGACCACTGGGAGGCGGTGATCATCGCTGAGGGGTTCGCGGGCCAGCGCCTGATCGCGCGCCAGCAGGGCGTCTATCGTGCCCTCGGCGAGCTGATGGCGGGCCCCATCCACGCCTTTACGATGCAGACGCTCACC
This sequence comes from Deltaproteobacteria bacterium, assembly GCA_016874875.1. Lineage (GTDB taxonomy): Bacteria > Myxococcota_A > Bradymonadia > UBA7976 > VGTA01 > VGTA01. Next base: position 1,506 of record VGTA01000147.1, read on the forward strand.
CCCGCCGAGGCGGACGCGAAGGGCCTACGCGGGGGCGAGGGACTCGTGCAGCTCAAGTAGCCCAAGCCACACAGCGCACAGCGCACAGCACACAGCGCACAGCACCAAGGAGAATTAAAGAATGTCCGACAGCATCCAAGCGCGTATCCAGCAGATGGTCACCGATCACCGCGTACTCCTCTTTATGAAAGGCACCCCCGACGCGCCGCAGTGCGGCTTCTCGGCGGTGGTGGCCAACCTCATCAAGGACAGCGGCGTGCCGTTCGCCTCATACAACGTGCTCGTGGACCCCGCGATTCGCGAGGGCGTGAAGGTGTTTGGCAACTGGCCGACGATTCCGCAGCTCTACGTGGACGGGGAGCTGGTGGGCGGGCGCGACGTGGTGGTGGACTACTTCGAGCGCGGCGAGCTGCTCGCGGTGCTCAAGGGCGAGCACAAGGGCTGAGCGCGCGCCGCGCGGGGCGCCGCCCGAGGAGGAGACGATGCCCCAGCCCGTGCAGCGCCTGAGTCCCGGTCCCCTCGACATCGTCGGCGACGTCCACGGCGAGCTCGGCGCGCTGCGGGCGCTGCTGTCGCATCTCGGCTACGACGCCTTTGGGCAGCACCCCGAGGGGCGCACGCTCGTATTCCTCGGCGACCTCGTAGACCGCGGCCCCGACAGCCCCGGGGTGGTGGAGAAGGTGAGCGGGCTCTATTTCGCCAAGCGCGCGCAGTGCCTGCTCGGCAACCACGAGCTGCGCCTGCTCAACCAGGTGAGCAAGCCCGACAACAGCTGGACGAGCGCCGAGGCGGCGGCGCGCGCGCAGCGGCAGGGGTGGCGGGCGCCGATGCGCGTGGCGCACGCGCTGCAGCTGCGCGCGGCGCTCACGTTCTTCTACGAGCTGCCTGTCGCCCTCGAGCGCTCCGACCTGCGCCTCGTTCACGCCTGCTGGGACCCCGCCGCCCTCGCCGCGCTGCCGCCGATGGTGGGGAGCTGGTCCACGCTGTTCGCGCGCTACCGCCGCAACATCGCCGCCGAGCTCAAGGACAGGGGCTGGAGTCGCCGGGAGGTGTCGCGCCTCAAGGAGCTCCACCCCCTCCACCGCCCCCCCGAGGAGGGCCCGCCGCCGCCGTTCGTGCCTGAGCTGTGCGAGTACTTTTCGCTCGAGCACAACCTCAACCCCCTCCGCGTGCTCACGCAGGGCCCGCAGGGGCTCGGGGTGGGAGAGGCGCCGTTCTGGTCGGGGTTCCGCTGGCAGATGAGCGACCGCCAGCCGTGGTGGGAGCGCTACGACGAGGCGATTCCTGTGGTCTTTGGGCACTACTGGCGCCCGCGCTACGAGGGGACCTCGGAGAACTCGCACCCGTCGCTCTTTGAGGGGCGCGCGCCGGAGGCGTGGCTGGGGGCGCGCGGGAGCTGCTTTTGCCTAGATTTTGCCGTGGGCCTGCGCTCGCAGGAGCGCCTCGCGCACCCCCCCGCGCCCCCCCGCTACGAGGGCGCGCTGGCGGCGCTCCGGGTGCCGGCGGAGGGGGCGCGGGGGGGGTGGGAGCTGGTGTTTGACGACGGGGCGCGGGTGGACGTGGGGAGGGGCGGGGAGGGGCGCTGAGGGGGGCGAGCCCTCCCCTTGACGACGGGGCTGCACGGCTGTCATTTTGCGCCGAAGCCCCACCTGACGTCCCCCCCCGGGCCCCGATCATGCCCTCACGTCCCGCCCTCCCCCTCAAGCGCCCCGCGACCCCCGCCCTCCAGCGCGTCGCCGCCCCCGCCCTCCTGAGCGCCCTGCTCTCCTCCCACGCCGCCTGCATCAGCGAGGAGCCGGTGGACGACGGCCAGCGCGCCGTGGACATGGGCACCTCCAGCGGGGGGACCGCCGAGCTGCAGGACGTGGGCGTCCCTGCGCCCGACGAGGAGTATGTGGGCGTGGGGGGCATCAACATCCCCGAAGAGGACGCGGCCATCGACGCCGGCCCCCGATCCCCCGACGGCGACGTCGTGGGCGCGGGCGCCGAGGCGGGCGCTGCGGCGGGCGCTGAGGGTGGGTCGGGCGCGGACGCGGGAGCGGGAGCGGGCGCGGGCGCGGGCGCGGGCGCGGGCGCGGGCGCGGGCGCGGGAGGGGCGGGCGGTTGAGCGACGACGCGCGCGCCCCCTCGGCGGCGGCGCCCCTCGAGCTCATCCCTGAGTGGCAGGAGTGGGTCCTAGAGAGCGCCCTCGAGGGCGCCGCGCCGCAGGCGCTCACGCGCGCGCTCGTGGAGGAGGGCGTCCCCCTCGCCCTCGCCGCCCAAGAGGTGGCGCGGCTGCTCTGCGGCCCCTCCTTTGACCTCGCGCGCCGCTGGCGCCGCCGCGCCCTCCGCGCAGAGCAGGTGAGCGCGCTGCACGTCGCCCTCGAGCGCGACCACGCCCCGCCCGAGATAGAGCGCCTCAGCGGCCTCTCCCCCGAGGCGCTGCGCGCCCGCTACGTGCTCCCCTCGCGCCCCGTGGTCCTCACCGACCTCCTCGCCGGCTGCGCCGCCCTCGCGCGCTGGACCGACGACTACCTCAAGGCGCTCGCCGGCGACACCCTCGTGACCTACTGCGCCGGGCGGGCGGGGGCGCGCGACCCGCACCTCAACATCCGCCGCTTTGAGCGCGAGGGGACGCTCGCGACGCTGCTCGACGCCGTGGCGGGCGCCGGCGTCACCGACGACCTCTACCTCGTGGGCAACAACCGCTTTTTCGCCCGCGCCGGCGCCGCCCCCCTCCTGCGCGACCTCGACGGGCGCCCCGCCGAGTTCCTGCGCGGGGGCCTCCGCCCGCAGCACACGGAGCTCTGGCTCGGCCCCGCGGGCACCCTCACCCCCCTGCACCACGACCGCGTCTCCGTGCTCTACGCGCAGCTCAGGGGCGCCAAGCGCCTGCGCCTCCTCTCCCCCCACGCCGCCGACGCCCTGCGCCGCGCCCAGGGCGCCTACAGCCCCGTGGACCTCGCCGCGGCGCGCGCCGAGGGGGCGCGCCTCTAAGAGGTCACCCTGCGCGCCGGCGAGGCGCTCTTGATTCCCGTGGGGTGGTGGCACGAGGTCTACGCCCTCTCCCCGAGCATCAGCGTGGGCCTCACGAACCTGCGCGGCGAGTCCTACAGGGCGTGGTACCGCCCGGGGGACCTCGGGGACGAGGCGTCGGCGCTGGCGGGGGGGGCGGGGGGCGCGGCGGAGGGCGGGGCGCTCAGAGGCTAAAGTCCTCCCCGTCGTCCCCCGCCGCTAGAGCGCTCACGCGCGCGCTCAGGGCGCGCGTGAGGCGCTCGGTGGCCTCCGGGTCGAGGGCGAGCGTCAAGCGCAGCGCCTGCCCCTCGCGCGCGCCCGCCGGCAGGAGCCACGCGGGGAGCGTGAGCCCCTCGGGGGCGGGGGCGCCCTCAGGGGGCGCGGGGGACTCGGCGGGGGACAGGGTCGCCCAGCCCGCCTCGAGGGTGTCGATCACCCACAGCGAGGCGGGGGAGGCGCTCACGGCGCTCACGGCGCTCACGGCGCTCACTGGGGCGACTCGAGCGCGCGCAGCGCCGCCTCGATCTTGGGCAGGCACGCCGCCACCTCGTCGAGCCCCACCGCGCCCACGCTAAAGCGCATCCAGCCGAGATTCTGGGTGTCGCCAAAGCAGTCAAAGGGAATCACGGCGCAGTCCGCCCGCTCGAGCAAAAAGACGCGAACGGCGTCATTGTCGGGGAAGCCCTCGCGCCCCACCAGGTCCACCTTGACGCTCAGGTACATCGCCCCCTGCGGCTCAATGGCGTCCACGGGCAGCCCCTCCCGCTTCCAGCGCATAAACGCCTCATAGAGCGCGTCGAGGCGCGCCTGCAGCTTGCCCTTGAACTCGCGCATAAAGGCGTGCATCGCGGCGGGGTCGTTGAGCAGGGCGGCGGTGCCGAGCTGCTCGGGGCGCGGCGCCCAGGCGCCCACGTGGGTCATGAGCGCCTTGACGGAGGCGGTGATGTGGGGCGGCGCCACCATCCAGCCCACGCGCAGCCCCGTGCCGGCGAAGGACTTGCTGATGGCGTCGGAGAAGATGGTGTAGCGCGCCATGGCGGGGCGCACCTCGGGGGGGGTGATGTGCTTGTGGGCGCCGAAGGTGAGCATCCAGTACACGTGGTCATAGACGAGGTAGAGCAGGCGCTCGTTGGAGGCCTCGCGGCGCGCGTTCTCCTCCAAGATGAGGTCGCAGATCTCCTCGAGCTGCTCGCGGCGAATCAGCGTCCCCGTGGGGTTCATCGGCGAGCAGATCACCAGCAGGCGCGCGCCGCCGATGTGGGGGCGGAGGGCGCTGGCGGTGGGCATGAAGCCCCGCTCGGGGTCACAGGGGATCTCCACCTGCTCGGCGTCCACCAGCTGGCAGAAGTAGTCGTTGTTCCAGCCCGGCGCCGGCGTGAGCACCCGCTCGCCGGGGTTGATGAGGCAGCGGTAGGTGGCGTAGAGCACGGGGCGCGCGCCAGAGCCCACCACCACGGAGTCGAGCGGGTAGCTCAGCCCCAGCTCGCGCTCGTAGTAGTCGCGGATCGCCTTGCGCAGCTCCGGCATGCCGTCGGCGGGCGGGTAGTTGGTGTGCCCCTGCTCGAGGGCGGCGATGGAGCCGCGCGAGAGCAGCTCGGGCACCGGGAAGTGCTTGGGCGCGAAGTCGCCCACGGTGAACTGCGTCACCTTGGCGCCCTTGGCGATTCGCTCACGCACCGCGTAGGAGATCGCTAGGATCTTGCTGCCGCGCATGCCGAGCGCGGAGTCCGACAGGGTGAGGGCGTTGAGGTCCTGCTCGGGGGAGCGGGGGGCGAAATAGTGGCTCGCGTCGATCGTCATAGGCGCTGCGGCTCTCTTGGGCAGTGGCGCTCTTGGGGGCGCTCTTGGGGACGCGCAGAGTGACACGCGGGGTGACACGCTCGGCGCCCCTCTTGATTAGCCTGTGAGGGCGCGGATGTCTAGCGCGCGCTGCGCGCTCAGGTGGTGGGCAGCCGGGGGGCGAAGCGGGCGTAGAGGTCGAGCAGCACCTCGGCGTCGAGGGCGGCGTAGTTGAGCTGCGCTGAGGTGAGCGGGCGCCGTCGCCAGTCAGAGGTCTGCTGCGCCTCATCCATCTGCACGCCGAGCTCGAGTCGCACGAGGGCCTTGAGGCCGTGCTGCTCGCGCTGCGGGTTGAGCCGCCGGTCCGCGGCGAGGGTGTCGTAGACGCCGCGGAGCGTGATGCCGCGGTCCGCGAGGCGGTCCCGCTCAAAGGAGGCGTTGTGGATCACCTTCACCACCCGCTCGCTCTCGAGGACGGGCTTGAGCGCCGAGATGTCCTGGAGGCGCCAGGTGTCCACGAGGGCGGTGTACTCAGGGGTGGCGACCTGCGCGAGGCACATGTACTTGGCGGCGCCGAGGGTGGTCTCCACGTCGAGCCCAATCACCGAGAAGCGCGCGAGGTCCTCGGCGAGGCGCTGGATCGAGACGTTGCCGTCGATGAGCTTGACGGGGCGCAGGGGGGTGGTTCGCATGTTGATCCTGGTTGATCTTGGTTGATCTTGGTTGATCTTGGTTGATCTTGGTTGATCTTTTTTATCCTGGTTGATTCTTTTTACTCTTGATGTGCCGTTGTGCGTGATGTGAGAGATGCGACCGCGATCCACACGATGAGGAGATCACACATGCGCGAGCCGATAAGCGCGCCCATCACGAGCACAGAGCAGCCAGCGCCGCCAGCGCCGCCCGCCGAAACTAGCAAGACGATCTCAAGACATCTAGCCTTTTGGCAGAAGACAGAACGCTCATCATCGATCGCGACCAGGGCGCCGAGGAGAGCGCGCCGGCAAATGGGATGAATCAAAAGCAGCGCGTGCTCCTGGTGGGGCTCTACCTCCTCGCGATCCTCACCCCGTTGATCATAAACCGCTTGCCGCTCCGGAAGCTTCCCATCGAGGAGCGCGACGTCGGCGTGGACTGCGGCGCGCAGCGTGACGCGCGCGCCCACGCCCTGTGCGACACCCCCCAACTCCTCATAGACTACAAGTGGCTCTACATCGACCTCGACCGCCTCCTCGCCCGCCTGCCGCCCGACCTCC
>VGTA01000148.1 GCA_016874875.1 Deltaproteobacteria bacterium
TGGGGCCATCGCGCGCATCGAGTGGGACGTGGACGGCGACGGCGTCTTTGAGCCCGCCCTCACGCGCGACTTTGACCCCGCCGTGGAGGCGCTCAACGGGAGCGTCGCGGAGGGCTCGGCGGTGGAGATCGACACGGAGGACAGCGGCGCCTTCGTGGTCACGCTCCGCGTCACCACGGGCCTCGGCGAGCAGCTCGAGGCGCGCGCGGGCGTGGAGGTGCGCGACGTCAACCCCCGCTGCGTCCTCCCGCAGGCGCTCTATACGACCCCCGAGGGCGTGCTGCTCGAGCTCAGCGCCCCCGCCTCCGTGGCGGGCAGCGACGCCGACCCCGTGAGCGTCTACCGCTGGGATTTCGGCGACGGCGAGGCCGCCGCCACCCCCACCCCCGCCACCCGCCACGCCTATCGCGCGCAGGGCGAGTATACCCTGCGCTTGGTGGTGGAGGACGAGGACTCCTCGTGCGACCCTGTGGCCACGGCGCGGGTGCGCGTGACGGGGGTGGTGCCCATCGTGGAGGGCGTGGGGCTCGCCGCGCCGGGGACGCCCGCGGTGGAGGGCGCGCCCGTGCGCTTCACCGCCGGTGACACCCGCGCCGGCGCCGCCTCCGACCCCATCACCCGCTACCGCTGGGACCTCGGCTACTCGGTGGCGGGCGCCCGCGTCATACAGGAGGGACCGCAGCTCGACGCCCTCGAGCACACCTTCCCCGATGACGGCGACTACACCGTCTGCCTCACCGTCTCCGACACCGACGACACCGCCGCCCCCGCCTGCTTCGCGGTGCGGGTGGCGGACCTCGCGCCCACCGCCATCTGGGCGGGCCCCACGCAGGGGGTGGAGGGCGAGGCGCTCACCTTTGACGCCACGGGCACGGTGGCGGGGGGCGCCGCCGACCCGCTCCGGAGTCTGCGGTGGAGCTTTGGCGATGGCTCGGCGCCCGTCACGGCGCCCCCGGGTCAGCTCACCGTCACGCACACCTTCCGCCGCGACTCGGGGGCGTCCACCTTCAGCGTCACCCTCGCCGCCATCGACGAGGACGGCGAGGTGACCTTCTCGCGCCCCGTGCAGGTGCTCGACGTCTCCCCGCGCGCCGGCTTCACCGTGGTGTTCAGCGACCCCTCCTTTCAGGCCGCCTATGAGGGCGAGGAGCTCACCCTCAACGCCGGCGCCAGCGCCGCCGGTGCCCTCTCCGACCCCATCGCGCGCTATCGCTGGGATTTCGGCGACGGCGCGCCGGAGCGGGTGACCACCTCCCCCGTGACCACCTACCGCTGGCCCGACGGGCCGCGCGACCTCACCGTCCGCCTCACGGTGGAGGACTCCGACGGCAGCGTGGCCGTGGCGTCGCAGCCGCTCTCGGTGGTGAACGTGGACCCCATCGTGTCGATTCGCTCAGAGCAGGCGCGCGTGGAGGCGGGGACGCCGGCGCGCTTCTCTGTGGAGGTGCAGGACGTGGCGGGCGACCGCCCCGGCACCTCCGACCGCCCCCTCGCGGTGGAGTGGGACGTGGGCGCGGGGCTCGCCCCCGGCGCCGCCACCCTCACGCACACCTTCGCGAGCGAGGGGCGCGTCACGCTGCGCGTCCGCTTTGAGGACGGCGACGGCGGGGAGGGGGAGGCGGAGCTGCTCGTGGTGGTGGAGGCGCCGCCCCCCACCGTGCTCGACGGCGTCGTCGCCGTCTCCACGGAGCTGGGCGCGCCGGTGCCCACGCCCACGCTCCCCATCGGCGAGTTCGTGGGCTCCGTCGTGGACCCGAGCACCTTCTATCTGCGCGAGGGCGAGCGCCTCTCCCTGAGCGTGCCCGTGCGCGCGGCGAGCCTCGCCAGCGGCCTCCCCGACGACCCCACCGCCGTGTGGGTGGTGGCGCCGAGCGGCGCGGCGCTGTCGTACGCGGAGGAGGAGGGCGGCGTGCGCGCCACGCTCGAGTGGACGCCGTCGTTCTTCCAGGCGGGGCAGTACGTGGTGCGCCTCACCGCCGAGGGGGCGCGGACGGGGAGCGCGGTGACGCGGGAGTGGCGCGTGCGGGTGGCGGAGGCGGGCACGCCCATGCTCGCCGCCACCACGGGCAGCCAGCGCCGCGGGCGCGTGCTGCTCTACTCCTACAGCAAGGAGAACAACCGCGTCGCCTTCACCCCCACCCGCGAGGTGGAGGTGGGCATGGGCGCCTATGACGTGGAGAGCGACCCCGCCACGGGACGCCTGTTCGTGAGCGCGCCCGTCTCGGGGCACGTGGCCGTGCTCGCCGGCGACCCGCTCCGCGTGGTGCGCCGCGTCCCCACCGGCGCGGGCGCCTACGACCTCGCGCTCGGCGGCGGCTACCTGTGGGTGGTCAACGCCGAGGCGGGCACCCTCACCGCGGTGGACCTCGCGCGCCTCAAGGTGCAGCGCACGCTCCCCCTCGCGCGCGGCGCGCGCCCGCTCTCGGTGGAGTACGTGGGCGAGGAGCGGGGGCTGGCGGCGGGGCGCGTGCTGGTGGGCGACGCGCGCGGCGCGCTCTATGTGGTGCGCGCGGAGCGGATGCTCGCCGGCGACGGCGCCGCCGCCATCGAGGGCGTGGCGCAGGTGGGGGGCGCCCTCACGCGCCTCGCCGCCACCCTGCCCGCCGCCGCGGCGCCCGGCGCCCCCGCGCGCCCCTCGGCGCTCTTTGTGGCCGACCTCAAGGCGCGCGCGGTGTGGACCGCCCCGCTCAGCGCCCTCGTGGCCGCCCCCGAGCAGGCGGCGTTCACGCGGGTGGAGGGCCTCCGCTTCGCCCCTCAGGACCTCGCGCTCAGCGCGGAGGGCGTGTGGGCGGCCACCGGGGATGACCTCTGGTTCGCGCCCTTCGAGGCGCTCTCCTTCTCGGCGCTCGGCCTCCCCACCAGCCGCCTCGCGCCCCTCGACGGGCGCTACATCGAGTCGCAGGGCGTGGTCTTGTCGGACGGGGCGCGCCTCGACAACTACACGCTCGACGCGGAGGGGGCCCTCAGCCCCCTCGTGGGGGTCAACGGCGCGCGCGTGCAGCGCCTGATGCCCTTCTTGCTCCGCGTGCGCCCCTGATTCCTCTTCTCTCCTCTTCTCTCCTCTCCTCTTCTCTTCTCCCCCCAAAGCCCCCTCCCCCCCAAAGGAACATCATGAGACACCTCATCTTATTCGGCGTCGCGGGTCTCGCGCTCGCCGGCTGTCCCGACAATGTCCGAGGCCGCGGCGGGCAGGGCGGCGCGCCTGGCGCGGGTGACGCCGCCGGCTCGCCCGCGGGCAACTCCAACAGCGATGAGGGCGGCAGCGCCGCCAGCGCCCTCTGCTATGAGGACAGCGAGTGTCCCGATGGCTCGTACTGCGAGTTCGAGGGGCTGAGCGGCGTGTGCGTGGAGGGCTGCCGCGAGGGCGGCGCCGGCTGCGCCCCCGGGCAGACCTGCGACCCCGAGACGCGCCTCTGCGCCTACCCCCCCTGCGAGGACGACGCGCAGTGCCCCGAGGGCACGTTCTGCGGCGCCGACGACGCCTGCGTGACGGGCTGCCGCCTCGATGACCCCTGCCCGGGCGCGGCGCCCGACGGGCGCGCCCTCGCCTGTGACCCGGAGACGCGCGAGTGCGTGGCGCACAGCCCCTGCTGCGTGCCCGCGGGCGGGGCGGAGTCCTGCGAGCTGGCGGCGTCGGCGGCGCAGTGCGAGGCCAAGGGCGGGCAGCTCCTCGCGGGCGCGCTCCTGTGCGACGACGAGCCCTGCACCCAGCGCTGCGAGCTCGACGCCGACTGCGAGGAGCTCGACGTGGGCGGCGCTACCTTCTATTGCGACCCCGCCGACCTCCGCTGCCGCGAGGGGTGCCGCGAGGGCGACTGCGCGGGCGACCTCGTGTGCGACACGGCGCGCCGCGTGTGCGTCAGCCAGCCCTGCGTCGCCACCGCCGACTGCGCCGACGGGCAGTACTGCGAGCCCACGCGCCTCGTGTGCGTGACGGGCTGCGGCGCCGACGCCGACTGCCCCGCGGGCCTCGGCTGCGTCAACAACACCTGCGTGGACCGCTGCGACCCCGCCGCCATGGACTGCGCGAGCGGGCAGTACTGCGACGCGCAGACGCGCGTGTGCCGCGCGCAGTGCGACGCCAACGCCGACTGCGGGGACGCGGAGGCGTGCGACCCCGTGACGCGGCAGTGCGTGCGCGGCCTCTGCCGCGACGATGAGCCCCTCGGCGACCTCAGCGGCGAGCCCAACAGCACCTTCGCCACCGCCTCTCAGCTCACGCTCACGCCCATCCCCTCGGAGCCGGGCAAGTCGAGCGCGCGGGCGCAGGGGCGCGTCATCTGCGGCGCGGACGTGGACCTCTACCGCCTCTCGCTGGCGCAGGGCGAGCGCATGCGCCTCACGCTGAGCCACGACGCCGGCGCCGACCTCGCGCTGCGCGTCTTCAGCGAGCGCGACCCGCTCAACCCCGTGGCGGTCACCCCCGCCGCCCGCAACCCCGACCAGCTCGTCTATCCCGCCGAGGGCGAGGTGCTCAACGCGCAGGCGTACTTCATCGAGGTGGGCGGCGCCCTCGACGCCGCCGACCGCGTGTCCTATGACCTCTCGGTGCAGACGGCGCCCGTGGGCGACGCCTGCTTCTCCGACATCCGCGAGACGGGCGACGGCGACGACTCCTACGCCACGGCCACGGCGCTGGTGCCCAACGGCAGCAGCCGCTTTGACGACGCGAGCGTGTGCGTGGGCGACCAGGACTGGTTCGTGCTGCCCCTCACCGTCAACGACGGGCTGTCGGTGCGCCTCACCACCGACCTCGGCGCGCAGCCCGTGCGCTTTGAGCTCTACCCCCGCGCCGCCCTCGGCGGCATCCTCGGCACCCCCGCGCCCTCGTTCGTCGTGACGGAGGACGAGAGCACCGACGACCTCGACCTCGGCCTGCGCGTCTACGCGCTCTCGGTGGCGCGCGGCTCGTCGAGCTTCTCGGTGGACGGCGACTGGGTGATCGCGGTGAAGCCGGGCGCGCCGGGCGCCTACGCGAGCTACGCCATCGAGGTGGTGCACGAGGCGGACGGCGGCGTGTGCGTCAACGAGGGCCGCGAGCCCAACGACAGCGTGGGCGCCGGCGTGGACCTGGCGCGGGTGTTCGGCTTCCAGCTCGACAACGCCGGTCTGCTCGCGCAGGGGCGCGAGAACCGCGTCGCCGACGGCGTCATCTGCTCCGGCGACTCCGACTACTACTGCGTTGGGCTGGCGGCGGGGGACGTGCTCGAGGCGTGGGTGAAGAGCGACGCGGTGGTGGGCAGCCTCGAGGTGCGCCTCGTGGACGCGGAGGGCGGCCCCGTGGGCAGCGCCCCGGCGCGCCACACGCCCCTCGGGGGCGCCCCGAGCAAGGTGCGCCTCCTCGGCGCCGGCGCCGGCGAGCACTGCGTGGTGGTGGACGGGCTGGCCAACGCGCAGGGCCCCTACGAGCTGACGGTGGTCCGCAGCGTCCCCGCCGGCGGCGTGTGCGCCTCCGACGAGGCGGGCGCCGCCAACAACACCGCCGCCGCCGCCACGCCGCTGATGGACGTGAGCGCCGGCCTCGGCCTGCGCTTTGAGCAGCGCAACGGCCTGATGTGCGACGCGGCCGCCGACCCCGCCGACTGGTACAGCTTCCCCGTGGCGCAGGCGGGCAGCGCCGTGTGCGTGATGCTCGAGGGCTTCTCCAACGACGTCGCCGACCTCGACCTCGAGGTCTTTGGGGTGCCCAACACGTCCACCGAGGCCTGCACGACCGACGCCGCGTGCGTGGCGATCGGCGCCACCGCGTGCATCGCGGGGCGCTGCCAGACGGAGGACGCGCGCAGCACGTTCACCTTTGACTTTGAGCTCGCCGCCCCCTCGCGCCTCGGCGTGCGCGCGGGGCAGCAGTACGCGCGCGTGCACCGCGGGGGCGTGGGGCAGGTGTCGCCCTACGACCTGAGCGTCACGGTGACGCCCCCGGCGGCCTCGTGCGTCGCCGACTGGCAGGAGGCGGGGGACCCCAACGACAACGGCGGCCTCTACGCCAGCGGCCCCTCCCGCGCCACCGTCCTCGGCTCCGGGGCGGTGGGGCTGTGCGACGCGTGGCTCTGCGACCCGCCCGAGGGCGCGCCCGACGTGGACTGGTACAAGATCACGGTGCCGAGCGGCGAGGACCGCACCGTCCTCATCACGTTCGACGCGGGCAACGACGGCCCCCTCCAGCTATACTACTGGGGCGAGACGACGCGCTCCGCCGGGCGCAACGCGATCGGCAACGTGGCGGTGCCCGTGGTCAACTACCAGTGCCTGAACCTGCGCGGCGGCGCCGGGGACCTCGAGGCGGAGCTGGGCGTGGAGGTGAACGGGGCGTCGGCCTCCTTTGGGCCCGACAACCGCATCGACTACAGCCTGCGCGTGGTCCCCACCGACCTCAGCGTCACCCCCACCGGCGCCTGCCCCCTGCTCGGCGCCGGCGCGATCCCCGCCTGCACCCCGCAGTACATGTCGGACAATGAGAACGAGGTGGGCATCTTCACCACGGAGTGCTGGCCCACCCTCGCGCTGCCCTGAGGCGCGGTGCGCGTCTCTACCACGGGGCGCCGCCCCCCCCGCGCGCGGCCCTGAGGGCGCCCCCCGCGCCCCCCCCGCCGGCGCTGGCCACCGCGTCGAGCTCCGCGGTGAGGCGGGCGCCCGCCTCCCGCGCCCAGCCCGTCAGCGCGGGGCGGAGCCAGCGATCCCCCTCGGGCCCCACGAGCCCCACGACGCTGCCCCCCGCGGTGACCACCGCGTCCCGCGCCGCCCCGCAGGCCCCCGCGCAGCCCACGCCGAGCGCGAGGGGCGCGGCGCCCTCTTGGCCTCGCGCGAGGGTGATGGCGTGCCGGCGCAGCTCCCCCCGCTCCCCGCCCGCGCCCCCAGCGCCCCCCGCGCCCCCCTCCACGCCGCGCCCCTCGTCGATGTAGGTGGAGAAGGTGAGCGCCTGCGCGGCGCCCTGCCCCCCGAGGAGCAGGGGCGGCGCGGGGAGGGGGGCGCTGAGGAGGGCGAGCGCGACCCCCTCCGCGTTCACACGGACTCTCAGCACCCGCACGTCGGGCTGCCGGTACCCGCCCGCCCCCCACCGCACCCCTCGCGGCGACACGCGACGCGCGCAGCCAGCGCTCAAGAGCGCGACGCGGGGGCTGATGAGCGCCGCGGCGCAGAACGCCTCGACGCCCTCGCCGCCCTCGCCGCCCTCGCCGCCCCCGCCGCCCTCGCCGCCCCCGCCGCCCCCCGCCCTGTCGCGCTCATCACCGACGAGGGCGATGATCCCGCTCGGCCCCTGAGGCGGCGAAGAGGCGCGCGCGGGGGCGAGCGTGGGGGCGCTCTGGAGGTCCGCGCTGCGCGCGAGGGCCGCCGAGACGCGCGTCAGGCGCCCTCTCGCGGACGGGAGCTCGCCCCTCAGCTCAAAGAGCGGAGCGGCGCCGTAGAGCGCCAACGCTATCGTCAGCGTCACGCGAGCCGCGAGAGGCGCTGCGAAAGAGCACACGTCGAGCGCCGAATCGGCGAGGGCGGAGGCGGAGGCGGGGGCGGGGGCGGGGGCG
>VGTA01000149.1 GCA_016874875.1 Deltaproteobacteria bacterium
AGCGGGCGCGGGCGCGGGCGCGGGCGCGGGCGCGGGGGCCGCCTCCACGGGAACAGGAGCAGGCGCGGGCGCGGGCGCGGGCGCGGGGGCCGCCTCCACGGGAACAGGAGCAGGCTCGGGCGCGGGCGCGGGCGCGGGAGCCGCCTCCACAGGGACGGGAGCAGGCGCGAGCGCGGGCGCGGGCGCAGGGGCCGCCTCCACGGGAGCAGGCTCAGGCGCGGGCGCGGGCGCAGGCGCAGGAGCCGCCTCTACGGGCGCGAGCGCGGGCGCTGGCGCGGGCGCAGGAGCAGGAAGCTCCTCCGCGGCGGGCGCGGGCGTCGCGGGGATGGGGTCAGGGGTGGGCTGCGCCCAGGCGGGACTCGCGGCGGCGAGGCAGAGCAGGGCGATGAAGAGGCGCGCGAGCATGGGGAGTCCTCCGGGGTGAGGGGCGAGGGGCGCGGGGCGCGGGGCGCCCCTTATATAGCCGCTCGGGCGCCCCCTCACAAGCGCCGCCCCTGCGCCCTCAGCCCTCCCCCCACAGCGCGAGGGGGTGATCGGTGAGCGGCGACACCACCCGGAAGAGCTCGCTCGGGGCGGGGTGCAGCGCCGCCCCCGCTGCGTCGCGGGGGGGGTACTTGGGGAACAGCAGCGCGCCCGACGCCGGCGCCCGCACCTCCACGGCGGCGCCGGGGGGCGAGAGCAGCTCCCCCTCGCGCACCTCGGAGAAGTTGACCCACCCGGGGCGCAGGGCGGCGCGCGGGTCGTGCAGCGGGGCGCGCGCCGTCGTCTCGTAGAACTTGAGCTCGGGCTGGGCGCGGGCGAGGGCGTCGAGGGCGTCGAGGCGGTCGGCGCCCCGCAGCCCCGACAGGGAATCCACGGCGCGGAAGGCGCGGCTCAGCGACCGCCACACCGCCGCGCGCGCCTCAGGGCTAAAGCCGAGCGCCCCGAGCTCGAGGGCGAGACTCGGCTTGCCGCGCAGCCGCACGCGCTCGTCGGCGCAGGCGAGTCCCCCGCCGCCGCGCGCCGGGTGGCGCGTCACCCACGCCCGCGCGCCCCCCATCAGCCGCGCCCAGCGCCAGCCCTCCCCGCTCCAGGGGCAGATGTAGAACGGCTGCGCCGCGGGGAGAATCGTCTGGTGGAAGTCCACGTAGAGGTCAAAGCTGTCGAGCAGCGGCGCGAGCTCCTGCGCCCGCCGCGCCTCGTGCGTGGGCAGCGCCGCCGCCCCCGCCGCCTCCTCCTCGGGCGTGAGCGCCCGAAAGACGCGGTTGAGGTCGTCCTCCAAGAAGCGCCGCCCCGCCCTCGCCGCCTCAGGGTTGCCCAGCAGGCAGGTGAGGCGCCCGCGGAACGACAGCTTCCCCTGCGACAGCGCCTCCATCACGTCGAGCAGCCCCTCCAGCGGCCCCACCTCGTCGCCGTGAATCAGCGCGCTAGCGCCGATGTGGGGCGCCCCCTCGTCCCCCGCCTCGCGCCCGTCGTAGGTCCACGCCCAGGCGTAGGCGGGCGGGGCTGGGAGGGCAGCGCGGGCGGCGGCGAAGGCGCGCAGCAGCCCTTCGAGGTGGGCGGCGCGCGCGTCGCTGGCGCCGGCGGGGGGGACTTCTCGGGGCTCGTCTGCGTCTGCCATGCTGGGGGGGGCTCCTGCGGTGCGCGCTGGCGCCCTCGGCGTAGGGGCGCGCTCGGCGTCGCCATCATAGCGCCCCCCCGCGCCGCTTCAAGCCCCCCGCGCCGCCTCGCCTGTGGAGGGGGGCCTGTGGGGGTGCAAGCCTCTTGCATCTGCAAGCTACTTGTGATATGAGGTCGATAAGGTCGATGAGGTCGATGAGGTCGATGAGCCGAGGGCAGCGAGGACAGAGCCGAATGAGCACGCAGGCGAACAGAGGCGAGCGGCGCCAGAGCGGAGTGCGCCGCGCGCGGGGCGTGGGGCGGGCGCGCGCCTGCGCCGCCGCCGTCGTCGCCACCACTCTTCACATCGCCCTCGCCCCCGCCGCCCCCGCCGCCCCCGCCGCCCCTGCCGCCCCTGCCGCCCCCGCCGAGCGCGAGGAGGTGATCGAGGTCACGGTGGAGGGGGCACGCGAGGGGCGGGCGGAGGAGCGGGGGGCGGGGGACGTGGTGGTGGGGCGGGACGTGCTACAGGCGGCGCCGCGCCAGGAGGGCGCAGAGGCGCTCCGCGCGGCGCCCGGCCTCTACATCGCGCGCGACCTCGGCCCCGCCGTGGCGCACAGCTACGCGCTGCGCGGCTTTAACGCCGAGCACGGGCAGGACATCGCCTTCTCGGTGGGGGGCGTGCCCGTCAACCTGCCCTCTCACATCCACGGGCAGGGCTACGCCGACCTCGGGCTGCTGATCGGGGACGCGGTGCGGGAGCTGTCGGTGCGGGAGGGGGTCTACGACCCGCGGCAGGGGGATTTCGCCGTGGCGGGCTCCATCGACGTGCGCCTGGGGGTGCCGGCGGAGGAGCGCGGGGCGCGGGCGCGGGCGCGGTGGGGGGCGTTTGGGGCGCGCGGGCTGACGCTGGTGTGGGCGCCGCCGCGGCAGCCCGAGGAGAGCTTTGACGCCGCGCAGCTCGAGGAGACGGCGGGGTTCGGGGAGCGGCGCGGGGCGCTGTCGGGGGGCTTCTTGTCGCAGCGCGCTTGGCGGGCGGGGCGGGCGCGCGGGCGGGCGGTGCTGGCGGCGCGGGCGGCGCGGGCGAGCGTGGCGGGGGTGATCCGCCGCGATGACGTGGCGGCGGGGCGGGTGTGCTGGCTGTGCGCCTATGACGCGCCCACGGCGCAGGCGCAGGGCGCCCTCGCGCAGCGCCTCCTCGGCGGCGTGTGGCTCACGCGCGCCGACGCCGACGGCGCGGACTCGGAGGTGGGGGCGTGGGTGAGCTACGACCGCTTCCGCCTTCAGCAGAACTTCACGGGGTTCGTGGAGCGCTCGCGCGCCCTCGAGGGCGCGTCGGGGCGCGGCGACCTCATCGAGCAGCGCAACGCCGCCGCCTCCGCCGGGGTGGAGGGGCGCTACCGCGGCGCCCCGTGGCGCCCGGTGCCCCCCCTGCGCGCCACCCTCGAGCTCGGGGCGCAGGCGCGGCTCGACGCCATAGAGCAGTCGCAGGGCCTCCTCGACGCCTCCACGCGCCTGCAGACCTGGGACCGCCGCGTGGACGCGGAGGTGCAGGGGGTGGACCTGGGGCTGTGGGGGGACCTCGAGGGGCGCTGGGGGGCGGCGCGCCTGCGTCTGGGGGGGCGCGCGGACCTCCTGAGCTATGACGTGGATGACCGCCTCGGTAACTTCTCGCCGGCGTCGCGCCCTAAGGGGCAGTACATCGTGGGCTACCGCCGCTCGGCGGCGGGGATGGCGGCGGGGCCGCGGGCGAGCGCGGCGTGGGAGGCGGGGGGGGGGCTCTCGCTCCTCGCCGCCTACGGGGAGGGCTACCGTTCGCCGCAGGCGCGCATGCTCGAGGACGGGGAGCGCGCGCCCTTCGCCCGCGTGCGCTCCGGCGACCTCGGCCTCCGCTGGGCGCCCCGGGGCGCGGGGTGGGGGGGGCTGCGCGTGGGGCTGAGCGCCTACCTCACCGCGCTCTCCGACGACGTGGCGTTTGACGCCGAGGAGGGGCGCCTTGAGCGCGTGGGCGCCACGGAGCGCCTGGGGGCGGCGCTGAGCGCGGAGTGGCGCCCGGCGCCGTGGCTGGTGGCGGCGGGGTCGGTGACGGCGGTGCGCGCCACGCTCCTCGAGCCGCCCCCCGCCACCCCCGAGGAGCCGCAGCCGCCCTTCGCGCGCGGGCAGGCGCTGCCGTTCGTGCCGCCCGTGGTGTCGCGCCTCGACCTCGGCGCCCGGCGCGCCCTCGGGGCGCTGTGGGGGGGGGCGGCGGAGGCGCAGGCGGGGCTCGGCGCCTCGCACCTCTCGGCGCGCCCGCTCCCCTACCACGAGATGTCGCCGCCGGTGCTGTTGGTGGACGCCTCGGTGGGGCTCGGGTGGGCTCTGGAGGGCGGCGGGGGGTGGCGCCTGTCCCTTGAGGTGTTCAACGCGCTCGACGAGCGCTACGCGGCCAACGAGCTGGTGTTCTCGTCGGACTGGCAGCCGAGCGACGGGGTCCGCCCCCGCGTGCCCGCCCGCCACATCGCCGCCGCCGCCCCCCGGGCGTGGGCGCTGCAGCTCGAGTGGAGGCGCTGAGTGAGTCCCCCGCGCCCCGCCCGCGCCCGCGCCCCTCACCCGCCCTGCGCCCGCCCCGCGCTGCTCTCCTGCGCGGCGCTGCTCTCCTGCGCGGCGCCGCTCTCCTGCGGGGAGTCGCCGCAGGTGCGCCTGCAGGTGCCCCTCTGGGTCGCCGGCGGCGCCCACGCGCCTGCCGCAGAGGGGCCCGCGCTCACGCGCGCCGCGCTCGCCTTTGGGCCGCTCTACCTGTGCGCGGGGGCGCAGGCGGGGGAGCTGTGCGAGGCGGCGCGCCTCGAGTGGCTCGACGCGGCGCCCGTGGACGCGCTCGACCCCGCGCCGGTGGAGGTGGGGGCGCTGAGGGGGCTGTCGGGGGTAGCGCGCTCGTGGATGTATGACCTCGGCATCAGCTCACAGCTCGACCGCGACGCCCCCCACACCCTCGACGCCGCGCGCGCCCTCGGCGGCTCCGCGGCGCTGGCGGGGGAGTGGCGCGTGGGGGGAGAGGCGGTGGCCCGCTTTGAGGTGACCCTGCGCGCGGAGCCGGGGGCGGGGACGGAGCGCGGGGTGCCGCAGGTCCGCAAGGGGCTCTCGGAGCCCTTTGAGCGCGACGTGCGCCCCGGCGACGTCCTCACCGCCCGCTTTGACCCCGCGGCGCTCACGGTGGGCCTCACGGCGCGCGCGCTCCTCGAGGGCGCCGACTGCGCGGGGGCGCTCTCGCCTCCCCCCGAGTCCCCCGAGTCCCCCGAGTCCCCCGATTCCCCCGAGACCCCCGAATCCACGCTCGCCCGCTGCGGCGGAGTCTGGCGCGTGCGCCCGGACTCCGTGGCGGCGCGCCAGCTCACCCTCAACCTCATCGGCGGCGCGCGCCCGCGCTTTAAGTGGTCGCGCGCCGCCCATCCTCTGTAGAGCTCACCTCTGTAGAACTCACCCGCCGCCGCTCACGAAAGGAGCCCGCGATGACCCAAGAGACGCCTCACACGCATTTTCCGCGCCCCCGCGCTCACGCCCGCGCCCTCACCCCTGTCCGCGCCCTCACCCCCGCCCTCGCCCTCGCCCCCATCCTCGCCCTCGCCCCCGCCGCCCTCCTCAGCTGCGACGACGAAGCGGAGGAGGGGACGGGCGTGGTGCGCTTTGTGCTGCAAGCGGAGGACTTGGTGACGCGCGGCATCGCCGCCGGCGAAGGGTCAGCCGACATCCGCGATGGGTGGGCGGCGCGCTTTGACTCGTACCGCGTGGCGCTGACGGGGGTGGAGCTGCGCTCAGGCGCCGAGGCGCGCCGCGCCCCCGAGAGCTACATGGTGGACCTCACGCGCGTGCCCGAGTCGGGGTTCCCGGGGTGGTCGCTCGCGGGGGTGCCCGCCCGCCGCTGGGACGTGTGGTACGAGACGCCGCTGGCGAGCGAGGTGCCCGCCGAGGAGCTCGCCGCCGCCCTCCCCGACGGCGACCTCACGTCCGCCGCCGACGAGCAGGCGGCGGCGACGCGCATGCGGTCTGAGGGGCTGTCGTATCTCATCGCGGGGGCCCTGAGCGCTGCGGGGGGCGCGTCGTGCCCGCCGCGCGACCTCGCCACGCCCCCGCCCGGGGCGACGCCCACGCGCCAGAACGAGCGCGGGGACGACTGTTTCGCCGCCGCCGAGGTGCGCTTTGAGCTCGCCGTGGGCGCCGAGGCGCTCTACGGGCCCTGCGAGCTCGACGGGGTGCCGGGGGTGGCGGTGCCGAGCGGCGGGGAGGTGACGGTGGCGCTCACGCTGCACGTGGACCACATGTTCTTTAACGGGTTTCCCGAGGGGTCGGAGGCAGGCGTGCAGCGCCTAGCGCAGTGGCTCGCGGACTGCGACCTCGACCTCGACGGGGTGGTGACGATGGAGGAGCTCGGGCGCGTGGCGCCGGCGCAGGTGCTCGACGACCGCTTCCAGCTCGGCGGCGCCCCCGTGTCGCAGCTGGCGACGATGGCGGACTACATGCGCGCGCAGCTGATGACGCAGGGGCACTATCAGGGGGAGGGGGAGTGCGCGGTGAACGGGGTGGCGCATGAGCACGAGGGCGAGCACGCCGATGAGCCCTAGGCCATGAGCGACCCGCGCGCCCTCGATGCGGTGAAGGGGCTCATGGTGGAGCTGGGCGCCGGGTGGGTGCTGTGGCTGCTCTTCGGGCTCTCGCTCTGGAGCGCCGCGCGCGCCGCGGAGCGCTGGGTGGCGCTCGGGCGCGCCAGCGCCGACCTGCGCGCGCTCGCCGAGCGCCTGCACGAGCTGCTCAGCGCCGGGCGGGTGCGCGAGGCCGCCGACGAGCTCAGCGCCGCGCCGTCGGTGGCGGCGCGCGTGGCGGCGGCGGGGCTGCGGCTGGCGCTCTCGGAGGGGGAGCTGAGCGAGCGGGCGGTGGAGCGCGCCATGGAGAGCCGCGTCGCCCTTGAGCGCGAGCGCCTCGAGGCGCCCCTCGCCGCCCTCGGCACCCTCGGCAACAACGCGCCCTTCATCGGGCTGTTCGGGACCGTGATCGGGATCATCCAGGCCTTTGAGGAGCTCGGGCACGGGGCGGCGGGGCACGCGCCGGAGGGGGCGGCCGCCGTGGCGCAGGTGGCGTCGTCGGGGGTGATGTACGCGCTGTCGGAGGCGCTGGTGGCCACCGCCGTGGGGATCGCCGTCGCCCTGCCCGCCGTGGCGCTCTTCAACGCCCTACAGCGCCGCCTCGACGGGGTGATGGCGGGGGCGGAGGTGGCGTCCAAGCTCACGCTCGCCTACCTCGCCACCCGCGCCTGCCGCGAGGCGGTGTCGCGCGCCTCACGCGAGGGGGCGTAGCGTGGCGGGCGGCGTGGGGGGGCGCGGGCCCATCGTCGGCATCAACATCACGCCCCTAGTGGACGTGACGCTGGTGCTGCTCATCATCTTTATCATCTCCGCCAAGGTGGTGGTGACGCCTGCGGTGCCCGTGGACCTGCCGCGGGCGGCGAGCGGGGAGGCGGTGCAGGTGATCTTCTCGGTGCTGCTGACCGCCGACGGGCGCTGGCGGGTGAACGGGGCGCGGGTGGCGGGGGCGGCGGCGCTGGGGGCGGCGGCGCGGGCGGCGCTGCGCGAGAGCCCCGAGCTGCAGGCGGTGATTCAGGCGGACGGGGCGGTGCCGCACAGCCGCGTGATCGCCGCCCTCGACGCGCTGCGCGTGGCGGGGGTCCGCCGGGTGGCGTTCGCGGCGCTGCCGGGGGAGTCGCCGGGGGAGTCGCCGGGGGAGTCGCCGGGGGAGTCGCCGGGGGAGTCGCCGTGAGCGCGCCGCGCCGCGCGCGCGTCGTGGACGCCGTGTTTGAGGGCGCGACGCCCCCGCCTCGCCCCAGCGCCGCCGCGCTGCCCTG